>SKZB01000457.1 GCA_007127615.1 Phycisphaerales bacterium
CGCGCCGCTTCTACAAAGCCGAAATGATCGATCCACGAAGTGAGCAGATCCGCCGGCACGGAAGACTGGCCCGACAGCCGCGGCACGGTCGCCTCGGCGAAGACCGGCTCGGTCAATCGCCAGGCCCCGCCGCCGGCGAGCGGCAGGAGATCGCGCGGCATGGGACGATCATCCGAATCGAGTGCGCTCGCTTCGATCCGCTCGCCGCGCAGATCGATCACGCGGCGCAGGACCGCGTTGATCAGTCCGCCCGCCTTCGGCCGCACCGTGCGCTTCGTCCATTCGACCGCGTGATTGAGGATCGCGTGGTCGGGCAGGCGATCCAGGAGCAGCAGTTGTGCCGCCCCGCCGAGCAGCGCGGCCCGGATCGGCGGCTGCACCGAATCCCACGGCCGGTCGAGCCGGGTTTGCAGTACCGCCCGCAACGTCAGCCACCGCCGAATGCAGACGTGGTCGATCGCCCGCGCGAGGGCCTGATCGCGCGGCTCCAGCGCATCGACGCCCGCCATTGCCCCCAGCGACAGGTCGGGAAACCGCTTCACCTGCTGCGTGAGATGGCTGAAAACGAGATCGCGCGGGTTGGACATGGTTTGGAGCGCAGGAGATGAGTGCGAGGAGTTGGGAGCGAGCCGTGCCGAACGCCGAACGAGGCAGGATACCACGCCCCGAACGTCGCGAGAGACGCTTCACCCGGATATCCCCCGCGGGGCGGGTTTCGCGTGCGCTCCCCGCGCGATCCTCGGCGGGCTGAAACTCGACCCCGTTCCATCCGCCTTTCGCAGATTCCTGAAGCGTCACTCATTCTTGCTTGCTTGACAACGGGCGGGATACGATCCTTCCGCAAGCATCACCGTGGACAGAGGGCGGGGGGTTGGCGAGATTACGTGTTGACGGCCAACAAAAAGGCTCGGTACGCGTTCGATGTGATCTTTATTCAGTAGCGCATGCGGCTTGTGGCAGCCGGTAATGGTTCAAACCGGGAGGCAGACTTTGATGATTCGGTCCATCGGAGGTCACGAAAAAATCAGCGGACAGCAGGTGTGCAGCATTGAGTCCGGCAAGAGATTGATAACGGCGAGGCACTCTCTGTATGCCCTCCTTCTCACCTCGACGTGCGTTGGCGCTGCCCTTGCCGCCGATCCCGTGCGCGTGACTGATTCTGATGAGACGCCAAAGTCAGCAGATGTGTTGATCGAGCAATTCAGTCATTCGCTCCGGTCATTGACGCAGCTGGAGATACAAGCCGTTCAGAGGGTGACATACCTGAATCAGACTTTTCCATCTGAATTGAATGCGGGCACGATTGAGCGAGATGCGCTGAAGGCGATCGGTAATGCCCTTGCGCGTGGCGATCAGGTGACGACTCGAGAAGCACGTATACATACAAACATGACGCCAAACGGGTTTCGAACCGAGATCTGGCAGGCAGATACCGATTGTCCCGGTCCTCTCATGATTCTTGAGTTATCCCCAACCGGCGACCCGGGAAATCCACTGATCACCCAAGACTTTCATTATCCACAGCTCGAGAGACGACGCAATGTGACATTCCGGCTCAGGGACCACCCGTTGCAGCACCGTTGGCCGGATCTGATCAATGAGCCCTGCACAATTGAGCCGACCTTGCCGATCCCCCTCTTCGAGGAAGTTCCCGGAGGCTGCAATGCGGCCGACTTCTGGGCGACCTGGCTCAGCAGCCCAACACATGACTCTCAAATGATGCGAATATTCGAGAAGACAATCAGCGAAGGTGAGGTTGTCGAACTCGATGAATTTGACGACAGGCTTGCGTGGCGGGTCGATCGGGTGAGTTATGTACAAAATGATGAAGATGGCTTTCAGTCAGGTCATCACTCGTATTGGTTCTGCATCGATAGTGGTTTCTTGATTGGGCGCCGCCAGCAGAACGTTCACATTGACATTGATTCAACGAATCAAATCAGAGCCGGTTATCGTGTGGTGTATACGTCGCACAGATTTGAATCTGATCCTCGATAACCGTGTGCCGAACACCACTTTGAGCTTGCCCGGAATGGATGAGAGGTTCTCAGGAAAGGCACGGAGGCACGGAGCGACGAAGGGGCAGACAACTGCCCCGACATTCGTGAGCGCAGAAAAAACCGCCGGCACGGTGATCCGTGCCGGCGGTTCGATTCTGTTTCGGACTCCGCCCGATCAGGCGGAGTGGATCGGGTGGGACTCCCCTTCCAGCATACGCAGCAGGTACTGACCGTACTCGTTCTTCCGCAGCGGCTCCGCGGTCCGCCGGACGGTCTCCGAATCGATCCAGCCGGCAGTCAGCGCGATCTCTTCCGGGCACGCGATCTGCAGCCCCTGCCGCTGCTGCACGGTGCGCACGAACTCCGCCGCTTCCAGCAGCGAATTGTGCGTGCCGGTATCGAACCAGCAGTAACCGCGGCCGGTCTGCACCACCCGCAGTGAACCCCGGTCGAGATACGCCTGGTTCACCGAGGTGATCTCCAGTTCACCCCGTGCCGACGGCTCGATGGTCGAGGCGATATCCACCACCTGATTGTCGTAGAAATAGAGGCCCGTCACCGCCCAGTTGGATTGTGGCCGCTCCGGTTTTTCCTCGATGGAGCGGGCCCGTCCCTGCTCATCGAAGGCCACCACCCCGTAGCGCTCTGGTTCGCGGACGGGATGGGCGAAGACCGTCGCCCCCTGCGTCTCCCGGGACGCGGTGCGCAGGAGCTCGCTCAGGCCGTGCCCGTAGAAGATATTGTCGCCGAGCACCAGCGCGCACGGATCCGAACCGATGAACTCCCGGCCGATGATGAACGCCTGGGCCAGGCCGTCCGGAGAGGGCTGCTCGGCGTACTCGATCCGAAGGCCCCACTGCGCGCCGTCACCCAGAAGAGCGCGAAACAGGGCTTGTTCGTGCGGCGTGGTGATCACCAGCACCTCACGGATCCCCGCCAGCATGAGCACGCTGAGGGGGTAGTAGATCATCGGCTTGTCGTAGATCGGCAGAAGCTGCTTGCTCACGACGCTGGTGAGGGGATACAGCCGTGTGCCGGAACCGCCGGCCAGAATGATGCCTTTTCTCATGAAGTCATCCTTGGTTTGGTTTCGGGGGTCCCGGTTTCGGGAGTCCCGTTTTCGGGGGTTACAGCTTCCGGGGTTTCGGCTTCGTGCATCAGCGTCCGAACGATCTCCCGGCAGCTCTCACGCCACGGACGCAGTTCCTGATCGAATGAATACCGCCACTTGCTGCATTCCAGCCGCGAATTGAGCGGTCGCGCCGCCGGCGTGGGAAACTCCCGCGTGGAGATCGGTGTGATCCTCGGGCATCGCCCGCCGAAGGCCTTGGACGTTTCAAGCAGATAACTCGCAAACCCGTACCAGGTCGTCTCTCCGGCGCCGGTGAAGTGATACGTACCCCAGTCGATCGGCTCCCCCGCCGCGATGCGGCGGACCATCGCCGCAATGGCGCGGGCGATCTCCGGGGCTGCGGTCGGTAAGCCGGTCTGATCTCTCACAATGCGCAACTCATCGCGCTCGGCGGCCAGCCGCAACATGCTCTTCACGAAGTTGCGGCCGTGCGCGCTGTACACCCAGGAAGTTCGCAGGATCACGTGCGTCACCAGCGCAGCGCGCACCGCGGATTCACCTTCCGCCTTGCTCTGGCCGTACACGTTGATCGGCCGCACGGGATCGGACTCGACGTACGGTCGGTGGTTCGTGCCGTCGAAAACGTAATCGGTCGAAAGGTGGATCAGCGGCACCCGGTTCTCTGAGCACCATCCCGCGAGCGCGGCCGGACCGTCCCGGTTGATGGCAAACGCCTCCCCGGGTTCGGACTCGGCCCGGTCGACGGCGGTATACGCCCCCGCGTTGACGATCAGATCCCACGGGCCCCCCTCCAGAATGGTACGAAACTGCGCGGGCCGGGCGAGATCAAAGGTCGCGCGGCCGAGTTGGGTGACGCGGATCGATTCCGGCCACGCCACCGCGGCGAGTTCCCGCGCCACCTGCCCGTGCTGGCCGATGATCAGAAGGTTCATGCGCGACTCATCCTGCTCCGGGCATCGCCGACACCCAATCGCTCACCCCGGTACACACCATCAAGAATGGCCTGCCACCACGCGCGATTCTCGAGGTACCACTGAATACTCAACCGCATTCCCTGCTCAAACGGAATGCGATGTTTCCACCCCAGCTCACTCTCGATGCGCGACGTATCCATCGCGTAGCGCAGATCGTGGCCGGGGCGGTCCTTCACGAACGTGATCTTCTCCCGCCGCGGGGCGTGCGCATCGTTCAGGATGTCATCGAGCAGATCGCAGATCGTCCGAACGATTTCGAGGTTGGTCCGTTCGCACCGCGCGCCGATGTTGTAGCTTCGCCCGACCTGACCGCGCTCGAGCACGGTGCGCAGCGCGTGGGCGTGATCGTCGACGTGCAGCCAGTCGCGCACGTTTTCGCCGGTCCCGTAGACCGGGAGTGACTCACCGGCAATCCCCTTGATGATCATCAGCGGGATGAGTTTCTCGGGGAACTGGTAGGGTCCGTAGTTGTTCGTGCAGTTGGTCAGAAGGATCGGCAGGCCGTACGTGGCGTGCCAGGCCCGCACCAGATGATCCGAGGCGGCCTTGCTTGCCGAATAGGGTGAACTCGGGCAGTAGGAGGAATCTTCCGTAAAGAGTCCCTCGGCGCCGAGCGATCCGAAGACCTCGTCGGTCGAGACGTGCAGAAACCGGAAGCCGTCGCGCCGCGGCGGTTCCAGTTCGTTCCAGTACTCCAGCGCCACGCGAAGCAGAACCGAGGTGCCGACGATGTTCGTGTTGATGAACTCGCCCGGGCCGTCGATCGAGCGATCCACGTGCGACTCGGCGGCCAGATGCAGGATGGCGTCCGGGCGGTAGGCCGCGAAGAGACGCTGCATCGCCTCGGCATCGCAGATGTCCGCCCGCTCGAAGTGGTAGCGCGGATTCTCTTCCGCGCCGGGCAGCGAGGCGAGGTTGGCGGCGTAGGTCAGCTTGTCGACGTTGATGACGGTCGCATCCGTCTCCGAGAGCAGTTGCCGAACCACGGCCGAGCCGATAAAGCCCGCGCCGCCGGTGACGAGAATTCGTTGGTGGGTGATCGCCTCGGTCATTCAGAAGTACTCCTCCAGTTCCGCCAGAGGCGGATGTTCACGGTCCTTGTCCGACAGCACGGCCTCCTCCGGCCCGACGGGCCAGTCGATTCCCAGCTCAGGATCATTCCAGAGCAGCCCCAGATCGTGGTCCGGCGCGTAAACGCAATCGACCTTGTAGACGACCTCCGTCTCCGGTTCGAGCGTACAGAAACCGTGGGCAAAGCCGGCGGGCACGTAGATCTGATTCCACCGCTCCGCACTGATGACGGCGCTCACATGCTGCCCGAACGTCGGTGACCGGTGGCGAATATCGACGGCAACGTCGAAAATTGCGCCGCGGGTCACCCGGACGAGCTTGGCCTGCGCGTGGGGCGGGCTCTGAAAGTGCAGACCGCGGATCGTTCCCCGCCGCCGCGAAAGCGAATGGTTGTCCTGCACGAAGTCCGCATCGATCCCCGCCTCGCGCAGGCGATCGCGACGAAACGTCTCGGAGAAGAAACCCCGTTCATCCTCGAAGCGGCGACACTCGATCAGCTTGATATCCGGGATGGTGGTGGTCTGGACGGTCGTCATGGTTTCAGAGCTTTCGGTGGAATCAAAAATCCGCGGTGGCGGCCCGGAAAGCGAATCTGGCCGCGGCGGCGAGAGAACTTCATCATGCGCCGCTGCCCGCGCCGGCCTGCGATTTCGCCAGTTGCTCCTGCAGGCGCTGGAGCCGGGCGCGCCGGGTGGTGGTCATGGTTTCGGTCGATTCCTCCATCAGCACGTTGACGCGCTCGAGCGCCTCCGCCGCTTCGGCCCAACGCTGCTGCTCGACCAGAACCAGCCCGAGCGTGATGTACATTTCCAGAGAGTCCGGCCGCAACTGCATCGCCTGCCGCACGAGCGACTCACCTTCCGCCGCGCGGTCGAGACAGAGCAGCGTCAGCGCGTGCGTGTGAACGATCTCGGGCACTTCCGGCGCCAATTCCTGCGCCCGGGCCGCGTATTCACGGGCCCGGTCACACGCCTGACCCTGCTGCGAGAGCTGGTACGCCAGATTGTTGAGCGCGATGACCTGGTTCGGTTCCAGTTCAAGAACCGCGCGGTAATGTTCGATCGCGCGATCGAACTGATCGCGTCCCTCGGCGAGCTGGCCCTGAAGGAGCAGGGCCGCAATGCGCAGCTCGCTCGAAGTCTCCGAGACTTCTCCGGCGAGTTCCTGCGCACGGCTGAAGGCCGTTTCATCATCGAAGCGCCGCCCGTAGGTCGCCCACGCCATCGCGAGGCCGAACTTGCCCTGCGCCGAATCCGAGAGCGGCGTCTGCATGCGTTCGATCGCGCGTCGCGCGTCGGATCGAGTCAGACGTTCGGTCTCCTCGAACCAGAGTTGTCGCCAATCACCGGAGTTGACCACCAGCGTTCCGAAGCGGTCGGCGGCCCGGTCGATGTGACCGGCCCGAAGCAGGGTCTGCATCCAGAGCGCTGCGAACTGCGGCCGCCGATCGCGTTCACGCATGACCCGCTCGGCGTAGCCCGCAATCTGGTTAAACGCTTCGCCGGGCCGGCCAAGCTCAAGCATGATCGATGCCATCGCGAAGTCAGGGTTGATCGGTCGGTGGCGGGACCGCTCCTTCCATTGCCGCGCCTCCCGCAGGGCCTCTTCGTACCGCCCCGCCTCGATGAGCAGTTGCGTGGCGAGTTCCGCGGGATCCGGCAGGTGGGGCAGCCGGGCCGCGGCCTGACGGGCCAGGCGAATCGCTTCGTCGCGGCTCCCCGCTTCGACGTGAACCAGGACCGCCAGGCGCCAGGCGGGCATGAACTGCGGGTAGTCCAGGGTCAACTGGCGGGCCGCCGCAAGATCGGCGCGGGACGTGGAGAAACGACCGGCCTGACGGAGACGGGTGTAGGTGCGCAGGGTCGCCGTCACGGCGTCCGATCCGCCGCTGCGCTCAAGCAATTGCAGCGCCCGCCGGCGTTCATCGTCGCCGAGTTCCATCGCCGTGAGGACCAGTGAATGCTGGAACGACTCGTTGTCGGGATCGGCTTCCAGGCCGCGGCGCGCCAGCTCGTGGGCCCTTTCCATGTTGCCGTCGCTCAACTCAACCCCGATCAACGCGCTGAGGGCTTCGCGGTGGCGTTCATCGAGGGCCAGGGCCTGCAACAGCTGTTCCCGCGCCGGCTCGTTGCGTCCGGTCTGCTGCAGGTACCGGCCGAGCAATACCCGTCGGGTGATCTCTCCCCCTTCCAGCTCCGCGTTTTCGATCAGCTCGAGCCCTTCTTCGAAGCGGCCGAGATCCGCATAGAGCGACGCGGCGAGTTGAATCACCATCGGGCTCGGCGCGTCCCGCTCGAGCAGCGTCTGCATGCGCTGCTCCGCCTCACCGTGACGGCCGGCCCGGTGAAGTCCGGCGATGTATCTGACCTGTTCGAACTCGGAGGCGGCCGGGTCGATCGTCTCGCCCATGCGGGCGAGCGCCCGGTCGAAATCCCCCTGCGAACTCCAGAGCTCGATCTCCGCGCGACGCACCGACGCATCGATCACCGCGAGCGAGCCCATGCGCTCGAGGTACTGTTCGGCCCGGGCAAAGTCGCCCTGTTGCTGCAGCAGCGGGATCAATCGCAGATAAAGTTCCGCGCGATTCGGATGGTGCTGAATCGCGCGCTCCAGATGCCGGATGGCCAGCGTCGGATCGGGCCGGCTCCCGTGCATTGACAACTCGGCCATGGTGTTGAGCGCGGGCAACGAACCGGGGGTTCGCTGGAGAATCTCGTTCACCGCCACCTGGACGTCCGCCAGACTGGCTTCATCCTCCGGCATGTGCCGCAGGACGTAATTCGCACGGGCCATGATCGCCCGCGGCGACTGTTCGCCGACCGCTTCGGTCAACTGATCGACCGCGCGGCGGGTCCGCTCACCATCGGTCCAGACGACCTGCTGCGCGAGAACGTAGCTGGCGTTCGCGCCCGCCGGATCGTCCATCTCGAGCAGCACATCGATGGCGGCGAACACCGCATCATCACCGGTGCGCGCGAGGTGCCCGACCAGAGCCCGCCGGGCCGCGGCGCGAACGGCTTCCGACTCCGCGTCATTGATGATTCTGTTCAGGAGGTCGGTGCCGGCTTCCGGTTCACCCCGTTCCGCCGCCAGACGCGCCGCCGCATCGGCGATCTCGACGGTCAAGCCGTGCTGCTCCCGCGCGCGCTCGATGAGCCGTTCTTCCAGTCCGAGCTCCGCCTGCGCGCTGAGCCGGGCCAGCATCGCCAGGAGGGAGGCCGTTGCATCACCGTCCATCAGCGCATCTTCCATCACGTCGCGCGTGAGGTGCGGCTTGTCATATCTCACCCCGGCGATCGCGAGCAGTTCCCGCACCTCGGCCTGGTCGGGATTGGAACGGTAGAGTTGCTGCAGAAGATCGACGACCGTGATTTCCCGGCCCGTTTCCGTCTGAACGATGCCAATCCCTTCTTCGGGCCGCCCCGATTCGAGCCACGCCCGGGCAAAGAGCGTGTAGGCCGTCAGTCCGGGCCGTTCCGCGCGGCGAAGCAGTTCGTGCGAGAGGGCCAGGGCCTGCTCGATCCGTCCGACCGAGAGCAGCGCCCGGGCGTGCGCGACGTGGGCCGCGAGCCAGTTCGGATCACTCCGGCTCGCCTGTTCGAGCGCCTCGGCCGCGAGGTCGTACTCTCGCGCTTCCATGTACGCTTCACCGAGCATGAAGCTGAGAACCGCATCGCGCGGCGTCAGGTTGATCGCCTGCTGATAGCTCTGAACCGTCTCGCGCCAGGGATTCTCGTCGGCGTTCAACCGGGCGCGCATCGCCAGCGTCCAGCCGCGCCGCGCGTCTCTCGCCTCCGGATCCTCTATCGTCTGAACATCCGCTTCGATCTCATCGAGCAAAGCCGCAACCCGTTCCCGCTGGCCGAGGGCCAGCCGGAAGACCGTTTCCCACTGAAGCAGATCCGCATCCAGCGATGCTCGCTGTTCACGCAGGGTTTCGACCGCATCGAGCGCTTCGGTCAGGCGGTTGGCCTGCCAGTAGCGGTGCAGACGCGCCACGTGCGGCCACGATTCCTCGGGGTGCGCTGCGGCGGTGTGCTCGACCAGTTCGGCGGCTTCGCGGCGCAGCTGAAGGATATCGAGCATCGAGAGCATCTGCCGCAGAACATCCGGCTCCGACGCCCCGCGCGCGGCGGCCTTCCGGAGCGCTTCGACCGCCTGCGACTGCCGGCCGGCCGCGGCCAGAAGCTGCGCGGCGAAGAGACGGTACCGGCCATCGGGTTCATCGCCCTCTTCCTGCCATTGATCGCA
>SKZB01000322.1 GCA_007127615.1 Phycisphaerales bacterium
GAGTTGCGAAGGGCATCGAAGGGGGCTTCGGGAGGCTGCGATGGGGGCTTCGGGGGGTTCAAGGGAGGCATCGGATGAACTGCGAGATCACCGACGTCCCCGACGTCCCCGACGTGCCGACATGACGAGTAGCCTGGCCGAATCGAGCCGAAACGAATTCCATTTTAGCACGGCGTTTCGGGCGGCGGCGTTACAACTTTCCGGCCATCGCGTTTTCCTCGCGCTCCACCCCGTGGAGGGCGTTTGGGATGACGGTGCGGCATGGGGATAGCCGGAATCGGGGTGCGATTCCCGTGGCCTCTGCGCCGGATTCCTGCTGATATTCCCGGGTGTTCGTTCGTGACAACTTTCACAATCCCGGTCTTTCGGCGTTCGGGCCGCACTTTCGAACGGCCGTTTTCAAACATGGCCGGTTGACTCTCGCCGACTGACCGTCCCACGGGAAGCGGGCCACGTCCGCCCGCATGACCGGCATGATCATGCATGATCAGGCATGATCAACCAGACCCATGGGCGAAGAACAGGAGCCAGACGCGATGGCCGAAGCCACCACGCCCGATGATCGACACGCCCGACCCGACGCCGCCCCCGGGGTGGTGATGGAGCGGTTCAGTTACGACGACGCGATTGTGCGCAAGTTCACCCTCGCCACCGTCCTCTGGGGCGTCGTCGGCATGCTGGTCGGCGTGATCATCGCCCTCCAGATGGTCATCCCGGCCCTGCCGCTCGATCCGAAGTGGACCGCGTGGATGGACCAGCCCTGGCTGACCTTCGGCCGGCTGCGGCCGCTGCACACCAATGCCGTCATCTTCGCCTTCGCGGGCAACGCGATCTTTGCCGCGGTCTACTACTCGACGCAGCGTTTGTGCAAGGCGCGGATGTGGTCGGACAAACTCAGCGCATTCCATTTCTGGGGCTGGCAGGCGATCATCGTCGCCGCGGCGATCACCCTGCCGCTGGGAATCACCCAGAGCAAGGAATACGCGGAGCTGGAGTGGCCGATCACCATCGCGATCGCGGTCGTCTGGCTGGCGTTCGCCGTGAACTTCTTCGGAACCCTGGCGGTCCGGCGCGAGCGGCACATGTACGTCGCGCTCTGGTTCTACATCGCCACGATCGTCGCCATCACGATTCTGCACGTTTTCAACAATCTCGCGGTCCCCGTCTCGTGGACGAAGAGCTATTCGCTCTACGCCGGGGCCCAGGACGCGTTCATGCAGTGGTGGTACGGCCACAATGCGGTGGCGTTCTTTCTCACCACGCCGTTCCTGGGGATGATGTACTACTACCTGCCGAAGGCGGCGAATCGACCGGTCTTCTCCTACCGGCTCTCGATCATCCACTTCTGGTCGCTGGTCTTTCTCTATATCTGGGCGGGACCGCACCACCTCCACTACACCGCGATTCCGGCGTGGATGAGTACGCTGGGCATGCTCTTCTCGCTCATGCTGTGGATGCCTTCGTGGGGCGGGATGATCAACGGCCTGCTCACCCTCCGCGGGGCGTGGCACAAGGTCGCCAGCGATCCGGTGCTCAAGTTCTTCGTCGTCGCGATCACCTTCTACGGCATGGCCACGTTCGAGGGGCCGATGCTGTCGATCAAGTCGATCAACGCGCTCTCCCACTACACCGACTGGGGCATCGCCCACGTCCACTCCGGCGCCCTCGGCTGGGTCGGGTTCATGATCTTCGGCGTGGTCTACTGGATGCTGCCGCGACTCTACCAGACGCCGCTCTTCTCGAAGAAGATGATGGAACTGCACTTCTGGATCGGGACGATCGGCATCCTGCTCTACATCATTCCGATCTACGTCGCCGGCATCACCCAGGGACTGATGTGGCGCGCCTTCGATGCGATGGGCATGCTGGCGTATCCGGACTTTGTGGAGACCGTGCTGCAGCTCATGCCGTTCTACTGGGTGCGGGTGCTCGGCGGCGTGCTCTACATGGCCGGCATGTTCCTGCTGGTGTGGAACATGTACATGACCTGGCGGGCCCGCCCGGCAACCTACGACGAGCCGGTCTACGAAGCGCCGCGGCTCACGCGCGACTACCGGGACGCGCCGCTTCCCCCCTCACGCCTCGCCAACGCGCCGGTTACGGGCTGGGCGAAGAAGATCGACGTGCTGAACCAGATGCGCTGGCACCGGAACTGGGAGCGGCTGCCGGTGAAGTTCACGGTCTGGACGATCGTCGCGGTGGCGGCGGCTTCGCTGTTTGAAATCATCCCCACGTTCGTGATCAAGTCGAATGTTCCGACGATCGAAACGGTGACGCCCTACACGCCGCTGGAACTGGCCGGCCGCGACATCTACGTGGCGGAAGGGTGCTACAACTGTCACTCGCAGATGATTCGCCCGATCTTCGCCGAGACCGAGCGGTACGGTGATTACTCGCTGGCCGGTGAGTTCATCTATGACCGGCCGTTCCAGTGGGGCTCCCGCCGGATCGGGCCGGACCTCCACCGCGTCGGCGGCCTGTACTCGCACACGTGGCACATCCGTCACCTGATCGAACCGAAGTCGGTCGTGCGCGGCTCGATCATGCCGAACTATCCGCACCTGATGACCACGGAGCTCGACTTCGACATTCTGCCCCGCAAACTTCGCGTGTTGCGTCTGCTCGGGGCACCCTACGCCGATGAACACATCGAGCACGCGGCGGAGATCGCCCGAACCCAGGCGCGGATGATCCTCGAGGAGATCATCGAACAGGATGGTGAGGACGCCGTCCCGCCGGGTCTGGAAACCAGCCAGATGATCGCGGTGGTGGCGTACCTGCAGCGGCTGGGCGTGGACCGCTACCGCCCGGAGGATGATCCGTCGCCCCTGGAAGTCGTCATGCAGCGGCTTGAAGAAGAGCAGAGCGAAAGGATGGCCCGCCATGATGCGAAGTGAACGGCTGCTCGCCGAGGCCGCCGGCGGCGCCGGGGCGACCTCCCTGACCTTCGTCGAGGTGGCGATGTTCATCTTCATCGCGGTCTTTCTCGGTCTCCTGATCTGGGTGATCTTCGCCCGACGCGGCGCGTTCAATCGCGTGAAACAGATTCCGCTGGAGGAGGACCGGGTCGTCACCCCCCGTCAGAACGCCGATGCGCCCGCGAATGAAGATGGGCCGCGAGAGAAAGGAAACGATCGATGAACGACCGAGCGACCGAAGAGGATCAGATTTCCCGTGCCGAGACGCCGCCGCAGAACGAGTACGACCAGTTGCTCCAACACGACTACGACGGCATCCGGGAGTACGACAACCCGCTGCCCGGCTGGTGGGTCTGGCTGTTCTGGGCCACGATCATCTACTCGGGCTTCTACTGGGTGTACTACCACATCGGTGACGGGCCGACGGTCGAAGAGAAGCATGAAGTGGCGATGGTCCGGCACATCGAAGCGCAGCTCGCGCAGATCGGTGAACTGAAGCCCGACAATGAAACCATCGTTCGCTACATGCACAACGAGGACTGGATGCGGGCGATGGGCGGCGTCTTCCGCGGCCAGTGCGCGCAGTGTCACGCCGCCGACGGCGGGGGACTGATCGGCCCCAACCTCACCGACGGCTACTACCAGCACGTTCGTGAACCGGCGGACATCTTCCGGGTCATTCGCGACGGCGCGGCCGGGGGCTCGATGCCCCCGTTCGAAGGGCGCATGCGGGAGCCGCAGATGATTCTGATCGCCGCGTACGTCGCTTCACTGCGCGGCACGGAGCCGGCCCAGCCCCTTGCCCCCGACGGACGCCGCGCGCCGCCCTGGCTGGAGCCGGTGCCGCAGAAGCAGGCCGGCGACGAGCAAGCCGGCGACGTGCAAACCACCGACGAGCAGGCCGGCGATGAGTAGAAGACTCGCGGAAGTTGTATGACCACCGACGCACCGGCACATGCCCATGAACGCGTCCTCTCGACGCTGAATGAAGACGGCTCGCGCCGGTGGCTCTACCCGCGCCTCTCGAAGGGCCGCTTCCTCACCCGCCGGCGCCTCGTGGCCTACGTTCTGCTTATCGTCTACAACGCCCTGCCGTGGATTTCCATCGGAGGCAAACCGTCGATTCATCTGAACCTGCCCGCGCGGGAGTTCACGTTCTTCGGGGCCACGTTCCTGCCCACCGATACCGTGCTGCTCATGCTCTTCGTGGCCGGGCTGTTCGTGCTCATCTTTCTGTTGACCGCGCTGTTCGGCCGCGTCTGGTGTGGATGGGCCTGTCCCCAGACAGTCTATCTCGAGTTCATCTACCGGCCGATCGAGCGATTGTTTGAAGGTGAACCGACCGCGCGCGGCGAACGGCCGAAAAAAATCCCCGGCTGGCGGGTTGCGGGCAAGTACGTCGTCTTTTTTCTGATCTCGTGGCATCTCGCGCATACCTTTCTCGCCTACTTTGTCGAACCGACGACGCTGCTCCAGTGGAGTACCCAGTCGCCCTTTGATCATCCGGCCGCGTTCACGATCGTGATGGCGGTGACGGGACTGATGCTGTTTGATTTCGTGTACTTCCGCGAACAGACGTGTATCGTGGCGTGCCCGTACGGACGGTTTCAATCGGTCATGCTCGACCGGCAGTCGCTGATCATCAGCTACGATGAATCACGGGGCGAGCCGCGGGGCAAGCTTAAGAAGCGCCGGTCGAAAGGCACTCCCGCGAAGGATGATCTCTCGCTGAAGGTCGTTCACGAGGCGCCGGTCCGGGGCGACTGTATCGACTGCGAAATGTGCGTGACCACCTGCCCCACCGGCATCGACATTCGCCGGGGACTCCAGATGGAATGTATCGGCTGCGCGCAGTGTATCGACGCCTGTGACAGTGTGATGGATCGCATCGGCAGACCGCGCGGACTGATCCGCTACAGCTCACAGGCCGCCATGGAAGAGAACCGCCGCAGCGTGATCCGGCCGCGCGTCTTCATCTACCCCGCCATTCTCTCGATCATCGTGATTGCCTTCGTCACGGTGCTCGTGACGAGCCCCGCGGCCAACGTCACCATTCACCGCATCGGAGATCGGGCCTATACCGTGGTTGATTCCGGGATGGCCTCCGGCATGGTGCGGAACGACCTCGAGCTGCGGATCGTGAACCGCACGAACGAACCGCAACGGTACCGGTTCACCATCGGCGGAATCGAAGGGGGAGAGCTGATCTCTCAGGATCAGAACCTCGAACTCCCGGCGGGTGGACGCGGCCGGGCTGCGGTCAGCCTCTTCGTGCCGCGCGAGGCGTTCACCATGGGCCGCGCGACCGCCACCATTACGCTGCGCGACGATGGGGGATACGAACGCGAAATGACCTACCGATTGCAGGGGCCGTGGGGAAGTGAATCATCCGACTCTCAGAAAAGGGAAACCGCACCATGAACCGGATCATGTGGCCGGGCATCATCTTCATCATCCTCGGCGCCAGCGTAATCGTCCATGGCGTCATGCTCTACGTCGTCAACACCGACGCCACGTTCGCGGTCGATGACCGTTACCGCGCCAAGACCGATCCCTGGTGGGAAGCGGTCGATCGCGCCGGGACCGAGCGAAAGACGGGCTGGTCCGCCACGCTCGAGATGGTGCCGAGCGATTCCATCGAGGAGATGATGCGGCTGACGGTGCGGCTCACCGATCGCCACGGCGCTGCGGTCGAGAACGCCCGGGTCGAAATGCGCCTCTTTCATCGGGGCCGCGCGGGCGAGGTGCTGCCCGCCACGCTCGAAGCAAGCGGCGGGGGACGCTACGTGACGCTGCTGCGGCTCGACCCTCCCGGCATGTGGAAGGCGACGGCGCTGATCACCCGCGATGAACAGACGTTTGCGGAATCGTTCGACCTCTTCGTCGCGCCATGACGGGAGCGTGAAGCCCTGTTCCTGAAAATCTGTTCCGGAAACTCTGTCGACCATGACCTTCACCCTCATCACCACCGTGTTCATCGCCTCGCTCATCGGCTCGCTCCACTGCGCCGGGATGTGCGGCGGCATCGTCGCGTTCTGTGTGAACGGGAAGGAAGTCAGCGCCGGACGATCGCTCATCGCGTGGCAGCCCCACGCCGCGTACAACGTCGGCCGGCTTCTCACCTACGCCTCACTCGGCGCGATCAGCGGCCTGCTCGGTTCGGCGATCGACCTCGGCGGCTCGGCCCTCGGCTTCTCCCGGATCGCCATCGTCGTGGCCGGTGCCGCGATGATCCTCATCGGCGTCGTCGCCCTCCTGCGGACGCGCGGCGTGAAGTTCGGCTGCGTCCGGCCGCCGCGCTTCATGGCGAAGTTGATTCAGTTCGGCCTCGCCGCCGCCCACCGTCTGCCCCCCGTGCGCCGCTCGCTCATCGTCGGTCTGCTGACCGGATTCCTCCCCTGCGGCTGGCTCTACGCGTTCGTGATCGCCTCCGCCGGTACCGGCAGCGCCTCACTCGGCGCGCTCACGATGGCCGCGTTCTGGCTCGGGACCGTGCCGGTGATGCTCGGCCTGGGACTCGGCGCTCAGTCCATCGCCGGTCCGTTGAAGAAGCACGTTCCCGCGCTCTCCGCGATCGCGCTGATGCTGGTCGGCACCGTCGCCGTCACCGGCCGGCTGACCGCCCCCGCCTACGCCCGGTCGATCGATGCCCAGATGGCGGAGAAGGGCCGGGAATCATCCCGGCTCGCCGTGGATGAACAGATCAGAAAGATCGGCGAAGTGACCCTTCCGTGTTGTGATGCGTCCGCGGCCCACGACCGGCAGCCGGCAGGTGCAGATCCGGAAGGTGCAGAGTGAGTTTCGGCCGATGAGTTCACTCAACCCCGCCATTCCGGTCAACGTCAAGCGCGATGCCGCCACGGTATCCTGCGCCCACTGCACGCTCCCGGTGCCGCGCGGTCTCCTGCGTGAAGGGGAGGGAAAGCAGTTCTGCTGTGAAGGGTGCCGCACGGTGCACGAGGTCATTCACGGCTGCGGTTTGGAGCAGTACTACCGCCTGCGCCAACACGACGACGCCGAAGCCCGACCCGCCAGCGCTCCCGGCAAGCGCTACGAGGAATTCGACGATCCCGCCTTCGCCGGGTTGTATGTCGACTCCCGGCCGCCGGGCGTTCAGCAGGTGGAACTGTTTCTCGACGGCGTCCACTGCAGCGCCTGCGTCTGGCTCGTCGAGAAACTGCCCCGCATTCTGAAGGGCGTGATCGAAGCGCGGCTGGATTTTGGCCGCAGAACCGTGCGCCTGAGCTGGGATCCCGCGACGGTTCAGCTCTCGGCGATCGCGCGGCAGCTCGCGTCGCTCGGATACGCGCCGCACCCATCCCGCGGCAAGTCCGAACGGGAACGGCGACGGATCGAGGATCGCACGCACCTGGTCCGGATCGCCGTCGCCGGCGCCATCGCCGGCAACGTCATGGTCATCGCCTTTGCGCTCTACGGCGGGATGTTCCACGGGATCGAGCCGCAGTACCGGAGCTTCTTCCACTGGATCAGCATGGGGCTCACGCTCGTCAGCGTCGCCTGGCCCGGCCGCGTCTTTTTTCGCGGCGCGCGGGCCGCCTGGCGCACGCGCACCATGCACATGGACGTGCCGATCTCCATCGGCCTCGCGGCGGGCGTGACCTACAGTTCCATCAGCACGATCACCGGCCACTATGACGGCTACTTCGACACCCTGACCATCCTGATCTTTCTGCTGCTGGTCGGCCGCTGGATTCAGGCGCGGCAACAGCAGAAGAGTCGCGACGCGGTCGAACTGCTCTTTTCCATGACCCCCAGCGCGGCCCGGGTGATCCGGGATGACGGCACCGAATGTGAGGTTCCCCTCGAAGCGCTCCGGGTCGGCGTTAACGTCGAGGTCCGGGCGGGTGAATCCATTCCCGTCGATGGCGTTGTCCTCGACGGCCGGTCGACGCTGGATACGTCCCTGCTCACCGGCGAGTCGCGTCCCGTTTCGATCGCGGAGAACGATCGCGTCCACGCCGGCACGATCAATCTCGCCGCGCCGCTGCGCATCCGGATCACCGAGATCGGCGAGACGACGCGCGTCGGCCGGCTGATGAAGCTCGTCGAGGACTCCGCCGCCCGCCGCGCGCCGGTGGTGCGTCTTGCCGACCGCATTGCCGGGGTGTTCGTCACCGTCATCCTCTCGCTCGCCGCGATCACGATCGCGCTGTGGCTCATGCTCGAACCCGGCCGGGCGGTCCCCAACGCGATGGCGCTGCTCATCGTGACCTGTCCCTGCGCGCTCGGTCTGGCCACCCCGCTCGCGATCGTTGCCGGTATCGGCCGCGCCGCGCAGCGCGGCATGCTCATCAAGGGCGGCGAGGTCGTCGAACGGCTCAACCAGCCCGGCCTCATCATGCTCGACAAGACCGGCACCATCACCGAAGGCCGGATGAACCTCGTCGACTGGCGCGGCGACCGCGATCTCAAACCCCTGGTGGCCCTCATCGAACGGGCCTCCTCCCATCCGATCGCCCGCGCCCTCGCCCGGATGAGCGGCGCCCAACTTCCGCCGGATGCGCCGCCGCCCGTCGTGAGGGATCTTTGCGAGGTCGCCGGCAAGGGGATCCACGCCGTCGTCGATGATCGCGCATTCCACATCGGTTCGGTCGCTTTCATGCGCGAGAACATGATTCCGATCGCCGGCTGGGTCGAGCCCGCCGTGGGTGAAATGACGGGCCGTGCGGTGACGCCGATCCTGATCGCCGTGGATGGGCAGATCCGCGCTCTCGCCGGCGTGGGCGACCCGATCAAGGCCGACGCCCGCGAGGCGATCGAGAAGCTTCGGGATCACGGCTGGACGATCGGCATCCTCTCCGGTGATCACCCCGATGTCGTTGCGGCGGTCGCCGGGGAACTCGGGCTCGACCCCGAACTCTGCCGCGGCGGCGTCATCCCCGAAGAGAAGCTGGCCCGCATACAGAGCTTCACCCGGCGGCACGACCGCGGTCCGGTGGTGATGGTCGGTGACGGGGTCAACGACGCCGCGGCCCTCGCCGCGGCATCCGTCGGTATCGCCGTCAAGGGCGGGGCGGAGGCGAGTTTCGCGGCGGCCGATGTCTACCTCAACACCCCCGGCCTGCTGCCGGTGGTGAACCTGATCACCGGCTCGAAGCGGACTTTCGGGGTGATTCGGCGGAACATCTTCATCTCCCTGCTCTACAACGTGCTCGGGGTATCGCTGGCGATGGGCGGCCTGCTCAATCCGCTCGTGGCGGCGATCGTCATGCCGATCAGTTCACTTTCCGTGATCACGATTTCCTACCGCTCGCGGACGTTCGAGGGGTCAGGTGAAGGGTCAGGACAGGGGTCAGCTGAGGGATAACGCATGTCGATGATCTACCTCATTCTTCCGCTTGCCCTGTTGATCGCCGCCGCGGCGTTGGCCGCGTTCGTCTGGGCGACCCGTTCGGGTCAGTTCGATGA
>SKZB01000396.1 GCA_007127615.1 Phycisphaerales bacterium
CTGCAGGACATCCACTGGTCGATGCTCTCCATGGGGTACTTCCCGACCTACACGCTCGGCAATCTCTACAGCGCCCAGTTTTACGAAGCAGCGCTGGAGGCGATACCGGATCTGGAGTCGCAGTTCGAGCGGGGGCAGTTCGGTGCGCTGAAGACGTGGCTGAACGAAAACATTCACGCGCACGGCCAGCGCTATCTGGCGGCGGATCTCTGCGAGCACGTGACCGGAAAACCGCTCAGCGCCGAGCCGCTGTTGCGGCACTTGCGCTCCAAGCTGCTGCCGATCTACCGACTGGCGTAAAGCCGGAACGGGGAGTTGATCGGAACTTGGGTGCGGAATCTGTTCGGAACACGCCCGTCCGGCTCCCGGCGGGTGTGTTGTTTTTTGCTCGGGACTGACTCCGGGTGTTTTTCGGATTCGAAGTCTCAAGAGGAGGTACGCATGCACTCCGGCTTGAGCGCGGCGATCGTGCTCGACGGGTCCCCCCCTCCGTCCCTTCGTCGCTTCGTGCCTCCGTGCCTCCGACTTCTTCTTTCCTCCATTTCCCGGTGCGACCTCGGGCCCATGGGCTCGGGGTCGTCCATTTGGAGGGGCACCCTTGCGGTGTCGCATCTCCCGCCGGTGCGCGGCCGCCGTGGTTGGGATCAGGGTGGGGGAGAGGGCTCGTGGTCTGCCGCCTGCGGCATGCATCGAGGTCGATCTGGAGTAAGTTCAGCTGTCATCGCGCTGAACGACCACGATTCGATCGAACTCGTCGTTGATCGTTTCCTGTTGCGTCGTTCCGTCGGGCCAGGTCACGCGGACCTCGGCGTGCGCGCCGGCAAGCCCACGCGGCAGCCCGAAGTAAGCTTCCGGTGCATTGACCGACATGAACCCGCCGCTGTAAATCCAGCGCGTCATATGGTGATCGTCGACGATGAGTTCAATGCGGCTGCCGAGACCGCGCCGGTTGGCGATGCCCGCCCGCTCATCGCGAAGTTGGACGGTCAACCATCGGCCGGGTTTCTCACCCTCGTTTCGGAGCAAACGAACCGGGCCGTTGATTTCGCCGGCCAGCAGATCGACATCGCCGTCACGATCAAAGTCCGCGAACGCGAGGGCCCGGTCGCGTCGTGGCGTCATGAGCCAGTCCCCGACCCGGGGGTCGGTGATTCGGGAGAACCGCGTCGGGTGGGATGCTTCACGTTTGAAGAGCAGGGGGGGCTGCTCGTACGGTGAATCCATCTGCTCAAGCGTGGCGTGGGGATAGACGTGTCCGTTGACCACCAGCAGCTCTTCGCGGCCGTCGTGGTCGAGGTCGACGAAGGCGGACGCCCACCCGAGGTAAGGGCGGCTGACCAGACCGAGGCCGTAGCGTCTGGTCTGATCCTCGAAAAAACCGCCGCCGACGTTGACGTGGAGGGTGTTGTGATCGCTGGAGAAGTTCGAGGTGAAGACATCGGGCAACCGGTTGCCGCTGAGATCCGCAATCGCGATTCCCATGGTCGCCTGATTGTTCCCTTCGATGTTGCTGGCGATGCCGCTCAGCCGTCCCCGCTCGACGAACGTGCCGTCACCCTGATTCATGAACAGGAAGTTGGCCATCGAATCGTTGCCGACATAGATGTCCTGTCGTCCGTTGCCGTCGAAGTCGAGGATGACCGCACCGAGCCCGTAGGAAGGGATCACATCGTCCGCGCCCGAGGTGGTCGTGACATCGGTGAAGGTTCCGTCGCCGTTATTGAAAAAAAGCACATCCGCCCGGCCGGGTATGCCGCGCGGCCCGGAGAACACCTCCGTCCCGAGAAACTGAGACGGCGGTGGGGGGTTCTCAACGTCGTACTCGAGATAGTTGACAAGATAGATGTCGAGAAAGCCGTTGCCGGTGAGATCGCCCAACGCGATGCTGGTGCTCCAGCCACCATGATCGAGTCCCGCCTCGGCGGTGTTCTCGATGAACCGGCCGTGTCCGGAGTTGCTCAGCAGCACATTCCTGCCGAAGCAGGCGACGTAGATGTCATCGAATCCGTTGCCGGTCAGGTCGCCCACGCCCGCGCCGAGCGCCCAGCGGGTCTGCGTGATGCCGACGCTTTCGGTCACGTTCCGGAACTGCATCCCGCCGCGATTCTCGAAGAAGCCCCAGCCCGGACCGTGTTCGGTGTCATCGATCGTGGCGCCATTGGGAACGAAGATGTCCCAGAGACCATTGTTGTTGTAATCGATGACCGCGAGCCCGGCCCCTTTGGCTTCCAGAAGGAGCGTGTGCGGCATCTCACCGCTGGTGATGAACATCTCCAGTCCGCTCTCCTCCGTCACATCGGTCAGAAAGAGCGGCGGCGTGTTCTCCGGCGGGTGAGCGCGGCCGTCGGCGGCGTCGGTGTACTCGTCCGCGGATGATGCGGCCGGCTCCGGGGATGCGGGCTCGCCGCACCCCGCGGCCAGGATCAGCGACCATCCGAGGGTCACGGTCCAGGCCGGGTGGGTTGGTCGCGGTATCGATACGGAGGGTCTGGGCATGCGTTTCAAAATCCAAGGTCCGGCACGGGGTGGCGATGGGAACGGATTTCATCGTGACGTTCGAGGTACGCCTGCGCCCGGTCCGGCTGATCCAGCAAGAGGTGAGCGCGGTAGAGCTGGTAGTAGGCGGGGTAATGGTTCGGGTAGAGCTCGATCGCCGTTTCGAGGTAGGTTACGGCCCGATCCGGCTCGCCAACCTGCAGCCGCATTTCGCCGAGTTTGGCGTACGCATTGGCCGCGCCGTCGCGGCGATGGGGGAGATGCTCCTGATATTCGATGGCATTTCGAAAGTATCTCTCCGCCTCGTCCGTCCGGCCCGCATCCAGGGCCAGCAGTCCCAGGGCGTAATGGGAGTCACCCTCCTCCGGATCGAGTTCCAGATGACGATTAAAGGCCGCCTCGGACCGCTCCGGCCGGCCGAGGTAGTACAGGCACCAGCCGAGAAAGTGGTGCACCGGCGGGTATTCGGGGTTGAGCTCGATACTGCGTTCGAAGTGCGGCAGGGCCCCGGCGTAACTCTGGGAGACGTGGTCGGCCAGTCCGCGGATGAAGTGGGCCATCGGATCGTTCGGGTGTTCTTCCAGGTACGGCCGGATTCTTGCCTGGGCCCGATCATATTGTCCGGATTGAATAAGATGAAAGGCCTCTTGGAGGGGGCCGGCCATTTCACCCGGCGGGTAACTCTCCGGCGCCCGCGGCGGTTCCGGGGCGAGGCTTTCGGAATCCCGGTTGGCAGACCGATCGTCTTCTCCGGATGTCCGGCCACAGCCCGGGACGGTGGGCAGGGTGGCCAGCAGCAGCAGGACCGCCAGCAGCGGGACCGCGGCATCCTTCACCGGGGAAGGATGAAAATGCTTCATCCTGCTCGACTTCAACGGCGCATTCGACGTGAGTGTCCGTGGACCCATGGTCAGACCCATCGCCAAAAAAGTTAGCAATTTGTTCGGAATAAATGGTTCATCCGGCGGCATGAGAAGCGATGATAGGCGATCTGGAGGAGCGAAAGAAGATGAAATTTTGCTTGCCTCGTCCCACCTAGGGACTAGACTGAACCTGACGGGTCATTTTGATTCGTCACATCTTCGGACGGAGCTCGATTCAGCAGTGATCGAACTGCAGACCCACTGTGGCGGGGGTTGAGCAGGACGAGGCGTTCATATCCCTCCTCGGCAACGCTCCCCCGGTCTGCGGGATCTTCGAATCTCTGAGAATCCGTCATGTTCAAGATGTTGAGAGTGCTGAACTTCCAGTTCAGAGAGCGGACGCTCACCCTTCGCCGAACGCCCGGACATGGATGAGATTGCATGAGAAACGGCATGAAAAGTCGAATCGCATGACCGGAAACCACGAAGACGGATTCGGCGAAGCGAAGGTAGATCACAACTCCCAGGAGGCCACAGTGTTCAAAAAACAGTTCAGGTACAGGAACAGGAAACAGATGAAAAGGACCACCTTCGTTGGAGTGAGTGGAGCCGGTTTGACTTCCCTCCTCCTCAGCAGCTCCTTTGCTCTCGCCACCAGCGGCGGCCCCACCAATCACGTCATCCAGCCTGAACCGGGCGGACCGCTTCCGGGGCTCACCCAAGAACAGATTGACCGGTACTGGGACGGGCGCGAAGCGTTCCAGATCCAGTGGGACGGGCCGAATGGTCTGGGTCCGGTGTTCAACCAGAACAGTTGCAGCAGTTGCCACAACGTCCCCCGGGTCGGCGGATCAGGAACTGCATTCGTGACGCGCTTCGGTACGACCGATGAGAACGGTAATTTCGATCCGCTCAGCCAATACGGCGGCTCACTCCTTCAGGACCGGGCCATTGAAGGCATTCCCTCGTTCTGCGAGCAGGAGGTTCCCGAAGCGGCCACGATCACGCAGATGCGAATCACGAATCTCTCGATCGGCATCGGTCTGGTCGAAGCGATTCCGGACAGTCAGTTGACCGCCAACGCACCGGGTGAAGGCGGACGCGCTCCGAGTCAAAACGTGAACGGACGCGTGAACTGGGTTCCCCTTCTCGAAGATCTCGACGCGCCGCAGCGCGTTGGTCGCATGGGCTGGAAAGCCCAGTTGGCGACCGTCATGTCCTTCTCGGCCGACGCTTCACTGATGGAAATGGGTCTGACGAGCGATATTCTGCCCGACCCCGTCGCGCCGTGGGGCGATGAATCACTCCTGGAGGACTGCGACATTATGGGGCCGCCCCATCCGCAGCTCACCCCGGATGAAAACGGCATCACCTTCCTCGATCGCATCACCGACTTCCAGCGATTCTCCGCGCCGCCCCCGCAGTGGCCGAAGGAGGGCATGACCGGTGAAGATATCTTCGTTGCCGTCGGTTGCGCCGACTGCCACATTCCCTCGTTCATCACGGCGAACGATCCGGCGTTGGAAGATGCCCTCCGCAATCAGGTGATCAAACCCTACTCCGACTTCCTCCTTCACGATATGGGGATGGCGGGTGACCCCATCGAGATGGGCGGAGCCGATATGGGTGAAGTTCGCACACCCGGTCTCTGGGGCGTGTCCGTCCGTGACCCTCTGTGGCACGACGGCCGGGTTGTCGGCGGTTCGCTCTACGAGAAGATCTGGAGTGAAGATGAAGAGTTCCCCGGCATCATTGCGCTCCACAACTCGCCCGGCAGCAGTGCCGCGTACTCCGCCCAGCAGGCACTGGCGCTGAACGAGAACGAGCGCCAGCATCTCGTTGACTTCCTCAGTTCGCTCGGCCAGATGGAGCTCGACGCGAATCAGGACTTTGTCATCGACGAAGTTGACTTGGAAGCACTGATCGGCTGCTTCACCGGCACGCGGAATCTCGATCCGACCGATCCGGACTACATCACGGTCGACGACTTCTGCACGATCTTCGACATGCAGGGCAACGGCGATGTCGATGAGTTCGACTTTACGGTCTTCACGGAACAGTATCAGGGCAGTTTCTTCCTGACCGATTGCGATCTCTGGGATGCTTTGGTCCAGAATCTGCCGGTCTTCCAGCCCGATGCCAATATCGAAGTCCAGCTTCCGGTCGAATGCGGCGGTGAGAATCCCTGCCCGGCCGACCTGACCCGCAGCGGTGTGGTCAATGTCTTCGACCTGCTTGCGCTGCTCGAAGCGTGGGGACCGTGCCCCGACTGCCCGGCCGACCTGACCGGTGACGGTGTGGTCAACGTCTTCGACCTGCTCGACCTGCTCGAAGCGTGGGGTCAGTGCCCCGAGTAATCCCCAACGGTTCGGTCGGCCGCCCGGCCGGCCGAACCGACATTTCTTTCACCTGCACACGTTGACAGATCCGTTTTTTCTCGCACCCATCTCGCGAATACTGAACTGATGAAAGGGAATCCAGAATGAAGAATCGTTACAGGCCAGGTCTGCTTACCACCAGCACCGTCCTGATCGGCGCCATGACGGCCAGCGCATCGGCGCAGTGGGTCAGCTTCAGCAACCAGACCAACAGCCGCATCCAGAGCGACAACACCGCGTTCACCACGAGCGACTTCCAGGAGCGCGACTACTCCTACGGCGACCTGAACAACAACGGCTGGATCGATCTGGTCGCCATGCGGAAGCAGCCGGGCACCAGCACCGGCCGGCGCGTCAACCGCCTCTTCATGAATGAAAATGGTGTGCTCGTCGATCGCACCGCGGAGTACGCTTCGGCGGTCAATCAGTCGATGCTGCCGGGCGGAACGACGGACGAGGGTTTTCTCACCGAAACCAACGACCGCGACTCGGTCCTCTCCGACCTCAACAACAACGGCTGGCTTGATCTCGTCACCGCGACGACGATCAGCAACGGTCAGCCCAAGCACATCGGTTACCCGCGCGTCTACATGAACCTCGGCGCCGATTCCAGCGGTGACTGGCAGGGTCTCATCTTCGAGAACGACCGCATTCCGCTGATGGAATCCATGCCGCACATGCCGCGTTTCTGCGCGGTCGATGCGGGCGACCTGACCGGCAACGGGTATGCCGACCTCTACTTCGGCGATTACGACGGCGGTCTCGCCGGCGGCGGCGCCCCGATGACGCTCGACTTCAACGACCGCATCCTCATCAACGACGGAAACGCCTTCTTCGCCGATGAGAGCACCCAGCGCGTTCAGAACAACAGTTGGCTGAGCACCGCGTTCACCACGGCGGTCGTGATTGCGGATATGAACGACAACGGCCGCAATGACATCGTCCGCGTGAACTCCCTCGGTGGGTATCAGAACAACATTTTCTACAACTCCTCGAACGAAGGCTTCTTCAACCAGTTTCAGAACGCCGTCGGCGGCTCACCTTACTACGTCGCCGTGGCCGACCTGAACAACAACGGCCGGCTGGACATGGTGCTTGGTCGTGACGGTAACGACATTGTGCAGTTCAACCAGGGGGCCGGCTTTACTGGCCAAGTGAGCTGGAATAACCAGACCCTGCCCAGTTCCTTTGGCTTCCGCAGCAACATCACCATCGCGGACCTCAACAACAATGGCTTCAAGGACATCTGGATCTCCGATATGGATGTCGATCTGCTGAACTGCAACAACAACGCCAACGTTGCGAACATCTACCGCAATAACAACGGCACCAGCTTCAGCGCGGACGATGGCAATATCAGCGGCGCGGCCAATCTCCGTAACACGTTTGATGCGGCGATCTTCGATATCAACGGCAACGGCTGGAACGACATCGTTCAGGCCCGCTGCTCCAACGCCGGTGCCGGTAAGGGCACCACGGTCTGGATGAACAACCCCTCCTTCGGTATCAACATCGGCCTCGGTTCGATCCCGAGTACCGTGGACGCCGAGGATGAAATCGCGCTTCAGTTCACGGTTCGCGCCTTCGGCAGCGGAACGCTCGATTCCAGCAGCATCTCGTTCTTCTACGCAGTCGACGGAGGCAGCTTCCAGTCCGCCGGCGTGAACTCGATCGGCGGCGATGATTTCGAAGTCGTCCTAACCGACATTCCGTGTGAATCGACGGTCGAGTATTACGTCAAGGCGGAGTTGACGAACGGCTTTGAACTGGCCGAACCGTTCGGCGCCGAACTTTCACCCAATGAGTTCACCGTGGGCGAGTGCGCTGATCCGGTGGATCCCTGCCCGGCCGACCTGACCGGCAGCGGCGTCGTCAACGTCTTTGACCTGCTCGAACTGCTCGGCGACTGGGGTGCCTGCGAAGGTTGCCCGGCCGACTTGAACGGTGACGGCGTGGTCAATGTCTTCGACCTGCTCGAACTGCTCGGCGAATGGGGTTCCTGCCCGTAACTCGCTGAGTTTAGCTTGTACTTTCATCTCTCCCCGCGGAAACGCGGGGAGAGATCTTTCCCGCCGGTTTCTCTGACAACCCATTGTCGGGTCGTCTGTCATCCAGATGTTTTTATTCAAGGTATCAGCATTGGCATCGCGTGGGGCGAATCGCGCCCCGTCGCGATGCTGTGTGTTGGGAAACAAGGAGCAAGTACCCCAATGAGGCAACGTTTCGATTTACTGTTGTTATCGGTGATGACCGGTAGCGCCCTGACGGCCACGGCATCCGGTCAGTGGGTCCAGTTTGAGGATCAGACCAGCACCCGCATGGTCGGCAGTCCCGGCTTCATTCAGAACGATTACGACGAACGCGATTTTTCGTGGGGCGATCTCAACAACAACGGTTGGATCGATCTCGTCGTGATGCGCAAACAGGTCGGGACGAGCTCCGGTCGCCGGCCCAACGCGCTCTTCATGAACGAAGGCGGCGTGCTGGTCGAACGGAGCTCCGAGTACGCCGGGGCCAGTGACGTCGAGGGTGACCAGGGATTCCGCACGCCCACCAACGATCGCGATTCCGTCCTCACGGATATCAACCTGAACGGCTGGCTGGATCTGGTGACCGCGCCGACGCTCAGTGACGGGCAGCCGAAGCACGTCTCCTACCCGCGCGTGTACGTGAACCAGGCCGATGATGTAGATGGCAACTGGCAAGGGCTGAAGTTCGAGAACAACCGTATTCCGCAGTTCGAAGGCAACGTACCGAGCGGCCAGTTCGCCGGTGCCCCCCACGCGCCGCGTTTCTGCGCGGTTGACGCGGGCGACCTGACGGGCAACGGCTACCCGGATCTCTACTTCGCCGACTACAACAGCGGCGGCGCACAGACGCTGGACTTTGATGACCGCATTCTCATCAACGATGGCAATGGCTTCTTTGCGGACGAGAGCCAGCAGCGCGTCGCCAACAGCAACTACCTTCAGACCAACTTCGGGACGGCGGTCGTCATTGCGGATATCAACAAGAACGGCCTCAACGATATCCTGCGCGTCAACTCCCTCGGCGGCTACCAGCTCAATGCGTTCTATAACAACGCGAGCAACGAAGGCAATTTCATCGGTTTCCAGAATGTGGAAGGCGCCTCACCGTACTTTGTCGCGACCGGCGATCTGAACAACAACGGTCGTCTCGACATCGTCGTGGCCCGCGACGGCGCCGATGTGGTTCGATACAACCTCAGTTCGTCCACCAGCCCGTTCAACCCGCAGGTCACCTGGAGTTCGGCGCAGGCGCTGCCGGATTCCGGCGGATTCCGCAGCAATGTGGTCATCGCCGACCTGAACAACAACGGCTGGAAAGATGTTCTGATCGCCGACATGGACGTTGACCTCTGGAACTGTACGAACCCGAACCGCGCGGACATCTACCGCAACAACGGTGGCGGCGCTACGGTCAGCTTTACGGCCAATCCCGATAATCCGATTCCCTTCGCCGAACGTCTCTCCACCTTTGACTTCGCGGTCTTCGACCTCACCGGCAACGGCTGGAATGATATCGTGCAGGCCCGCTGCAAC
>SKZB01000108.1 GCA_007127615.1 Phycisphaerales bacterium
GACGCAACTGACCCGCCGGTTCGGACGAACCGCATCGGCGCTGCACCGCGTTCTGAATCGACGTCGGGCCGATCGACTGCGGCGCTTGGAACTCAAAGCCGTTGAACTGGCCACCTTTCGGCTAGATGAGGCGGATGCGGTCATACTCGCGCCGGCCGCGGTGAGTCAGTTTCCCGAGATACCGTTCGTTCGGCCGCGGGTCAGCGACCTGCTGCGCGCGGTTCGAGGGGCGGGTCCGGTACCGGCGGCAGACGAGGTGGCCCGCCTCGCCGCATGGCATTACTTTCGCTGGCGCGCGGCCGCCGCGATTGCCGAACTGCCCGATCAACCCGGTGCCAATCAACTCGATGCGATCGAAACAGATCTGCGCTGCGCTTCCAAGCTCTTCCGGCGCCTGGTCTTCGATGCGCTGCCGGTGGCCATGCGCAGGATCGATGCTGCGGTCGGTCGCCCGGTCGAACAGCTGCCGCGACGCGAACTGTCGCCGCTGATCAAACGCGCGGTGGCCGTCCTGGCGCGCGTGCTGGAGGGCATCGACCCGGGTCGGGGGCAGCGCCTGGAACGTGTCGCGGCGTACGCACTAGACCGGGATCTCGCGCGCACGCCGCCTGCGGTTGTGCCGGAGCGCGCGACGGCACGTCATTCGTCGGACGGCCCCGGCGGAAGCGAGACCGTCGAGTTTCGGGTCCCGTGGGACGAGTCGCTGCAACCCTCGGACGTCGTTCGGGAGGGATGTGATCGATTGGATGAAGAGAATGCGGACCTGCTGCGATGGCGGTATGGGTGGGGGGGTGCGTTGCCGCGATCGATCGCGCAGATCGTCGAGAAATTCGGTGGCACGCCCACGACCGTCGCGCGGCGACTTCGACAACTGGAGCGCCGCGGGCGAATCGACGCTCGCGGCGCACCGGGCGGCGAGTCCTGATCCGGACCCGAGGCGGATCAGAATCGAGTGATTCGGGTTCGCCACGGTGGCCGGAATCGCCGGGATACGCGGCACTCGGCCGGGAAGTGCATCGGGTGCGGCTCCGCTTCCGCTCGTACAATCAACGGTCATGAATCTGCGTTGGCTCGTCTTTGATTACGTCGATCCGGAGCTGACCCTGTCCCGGGATGAGCGGCGGGCGGTGCGACGGGCGGCGCGGCGGAGCGTGACCCTGACGCGACGAAGTCTGCTGATTTGCGTCTTCATCATCCTGCCCCTGCTCGCGTTCTACATCTGGGGTGTGGTGCATTACGGCGGTCGGTATCTGACCGATGTCTGGCCGGTGGCGAATACCTTCATTCGCGTCGCCCTGGTCTACGCGGCGCTGTGGACCGTTGCGGCGTGGCTCGGGCGCACCATGTATCGCCCGTTCGTCCTGCGCGCCGTGCGCGAACGCGGCTACGATGTGTGTCTTCATTGCGGCTACTGGCTGCGCGGACTCGAAGACGATGAGAAGAGTTCGCATTGCCCGGAATGCGGCGCCAGACGAGCTCCCTGGCCGGGTGAAGACGGTGATAACGGTGATGGACGGTGATGGACGATGATGACATGGTGAAGAGACGATCATCATGAATCTTCGCTGGCTGTGGCGTGATTACTTCGATCCGCGGTTGGAGCTGACGCGCAAGCAGAAGGAGGAAGTCCACCGCCGGGCCCGGCGCATGATGTTCTACCGTTCGCGCCGGTCCATCATGGGAGACGGCCCGGGATCGCACGTGCCCGGCCGGGACGTCCGCCGCCTGCGTCTGTTTCAGGTTCTCGCCATCGGCCTGATCTTCATCCTGAGTCTGGGCGTGATGTACGCCGCGGTCAATCAGCCGTGGTTCGTCTCGCTGGTGACGTTCGGACTAATCGCCGCGGCGATCTGGTTGATCTTCTCGGCCCTGGCGGCACGGGTGATGCAGCCATGGTACCGCCACGCGATGTACGAACTGGGGTACGCGATCTGCGCCCACTGCGGCTACCCGCTGGGGGGGCTGGATCGGTCACCGCGCTGCCCCGAGTGCGGCTGGCGGAAGACGCACCGGGACGATCCCGCGCCGGTCAACTGGTCGCCGGCCGATCGGGAGGTTCTCCATCGGTACGGTTACGACGCCTGCCGCGAGTGCGGCGGAATTCTCCTGCCCGGTGATGCCGATTGCGCCCGCTGCGGGAGTGAGCGGCATGACCGTTAAATTTCTGCTTATTGATGCGAGGAGGCCACTTTCATCCGTCCATCCGGATGAACGGTTGAAAGATTGGCGGTTCTCTCGTATCATGCCGGTATGAATCAACTCCTGAAATTGCTCAATGCGAGAAAACGCGCGCTGGTCGTCGACGGCTCCATGGGCGCGACGCTCCAGAACCTGCCGCTGGAGATAGAGAAGGATTACCTCGGCCACGAAAACTGCGTGGATCTGCTCGTCCGCAGCCGCCCGGAACTGATCCAGCAGATCCACGAGGACTTCCTGAAGGTCGGCGCCGACGCCGTCGAAACCGACACGTTCGGCGCGAACAAGCTGGTCTTTGCCGAGTTCGGTGACGAACTGGTCGGCTGGACGCGCGCGATCAACAAGGAGGCCGCCGAGGTCGCCCGGGCCGCCTGTGACAACCACGCGACCAGGGACAAACCACGTTTCGTCCTCGGCTCAATGGGGCCCGGCACCAAACTGCTCACGCTCGGCCAGACCCAGTGGGCCACGATGCTCGACAGCTACGCCGAGCAGTGCCGCGGCCTGATCGACGGCGGGGTCGATGCGTTCATCATCGAAACGTGTCAGGATCTGCTGCAGGTCAAGTGCGCGATCAATGCGTGCCTGAAAGCGCTCGATGAGGCGGGCAAATCGCCGGAAGATATTCCGATCATGGTCAGCGTGACGATCGAAACGATGGGCACGATGCTCGTCGGGTCGGAGATCGCGGCGGCGGCTTCGGCGCTGAAGGATTATCCGATCGCTTCGCTGGGGCTCAACTGCGCGACCGGCCCCGCGGAGATGGGCGAGCACGTTGAATATCTCAGCAAGCACTGGCCGCACCACATTTCCGTCATTCCCAACGCCGGGCTGCCGGTGCTCGTGGACGGCAAGACGGAGTTCCCGCTCACGCCGGACGATTTTGCCACTTCCCTGGCGAACTTCATCAGCAAATACGATGTCAACATCGTCGGCGGCTGCTGCGGCACCGGACCGGAACACATCAAGCGGCTCTGCGAGGAGATTGATAAACAGCCGCGCCCCGAGCCGCGCGAGGATGCCACGATCATTCCCTCCTGCACCTCGCTGTACGCGCCGGTGGAGTACCGCCAGGATAACTCGGTTCTCATCATCGGAGAGCGCATGAACGCCTCCGGCAGCCGCAAGTTCAAGCGCCTGCTCGAAGAAGAGAACTGGGACGAGATCGTCTCGCTCGCCCGCGAGCAGATGAAGGAGGGATCGCACGTTCTCGATGTCAATACCGACTACGCCGGCCGGGACAACGCCGCGGATATGGCGGAAATCGTCAGCCGCGTCGTGCGCCAGGTCGATGCGCCGCTGATGATCGACTCGACCCAGATCGCCACGATCGAGGCGGGTCTGCAGCACGCGCCGGGCAAATGTCTGATCAACTCCGCCAACTTCGAGGATGGCGAAGAGAAGTTTGATGAAGTCTGTCGTCTGGCCAGAACGTACGGCGCGGGGCTTGTGATCGGCACGATTGATGAAGACAAGGAAGCCGCCATGGCGCGCACGGCGGACCGGAAATACGCCATTGCCGAGCGATCGCTGGAGCGTGCGACCAGCGTGAACGGCCTCAAGGCGGAAGACATCATGTTCGACCCGCTGGTGCTGCCGATTTCAACCGGCATGGCGGAAGACCGCCGCAGCGCGCTCGAACTGATCGAAGGCACGAAGCGCATCGCCAAGGCGTTCCCCGAATGCCAGATCACCTGCGGCCTGTCCAACGTCTCGTTCGGTCTGAATCCGGCCGCCCGGGTGGTGCTGAATTCGATGCTCCTGCACGAACTCACCGAAGCGGGGATGACCAGTGCGATCGTGCACGCATCGAAGATTCTGCCCCTCAACAAAATCGACGAAGAGCATCAGCGGGCCGCGCTGGATCTGATCTACGATCGCCGCAGTGAAGCCAACGGCGGGACCGGACTTCCGGCGGGCGTGAGCGAAGAGGACTTTGACCCGCTCCAGAACCTGATTGAGATGTTCAAGGATGTCCAGAGCGCGGGGGACACCGGCCCGAAGATGGAGGATCTGCCCCTCGAGGAGCGGCTGCAGAAGCACATCATCGACGGCGAGAAACAGGGACTCGAAGAAGCACTCGACGAGGCGATGGAAAAGTATCCGCCGCTCGAGATCATCAACGAGCATCTGCTCGGCGGGATGAAGGTCGTCGGCGAGCTGTTCGGTGCGGGAAAGATGCAGTTGCCGTTCGTGCTGCAATCCGCGGAAACCATGAAGAAGGCCGTGGCGCACCTTGAGCCGCACATGGAAAAAGTCGAAGGCGGCGGGAAGGGCAGGGTCGTCCTCGCGACCGTCAAGGGCGATGTGCACGACATCGGCAAGAACCTGGTGGACATCATCCTCTCCAACAACGGCTACTCGGTATACAACATCGGCATCAAGAAGACGCTCAACGAGATCATCGAAGCGTGGAAGGAACACGATGCCCATGCCGTGGGCATGTCCGGCCTGCTCGTCAAGTCCGTCGGCATCATGGAGCAGAACCTGAAGGAACTGAACGAGATGGGACTCAAGCCCACGCTCATGCTCGGCGGGGCGGCCCTCTCCCGGCACTACGCCGAGTCGCACCTGCGTGAGATTTACGACGGCAAGCTCTACTACGGGAAGGATGCCTTCGAAGGCCTGCGCCTCTGCGATCTGCTGGCGGAGGGTCGGCTCGATGAGGTGGACCAGGAGGTGGAAGAGCGGCTGACCAAGCGGGAAGCGACGGAGAAGAAAGTCGCGGAGATGCGCGAGAAGGACAGCGCAAAGAAGAAATCGGATACCGATGGGGACGGTACGGCCGTCGCGGTTGCCGAGAAATCCGCCGTCGCCACCGACATCAAGGTGCCCGGGGCGCCGTTCTACGGCAACCGGGTCGTCGATTCGCTCAAGCTCGACGATATCTTTCCGTACATCAACACCACCGCGCTCTTTCGCGGTCAGTGGGGCTTCAAGAAGGGCTCCATGAGTAAGGAAGAGTACGAAGCGTACATCAAGAACGAAGTCGAACCGATCTTCAGAGAACTGAAGCAGCGGTGCCGGGATGAAGAGATTCTGCACCCGAAGCTCGTGTACGGGTACTACCCCTGTCAGAGCGATGGCGATGAGCTGATCATCTTTGATTCCGATGATCATGAGAAAGAGATCGAACGGTTCACCTTCCCCCGCCAGAGCAAGAAGACCAGGATGTGTATCAGCGACTTCTTCCGTTCGGTTGAATCCGGCGAGAAGGATGTCATCGGCTTCTCCTGTGTGACGATGGGTTCGAAGGTCAGCGATATCGCGCGCGAGCTGTTCGAAGGCAACGAGTACACCGAGTATCTCTACATGCACGGGATCGGTGTGGAGACCGCCGAAGCGCTCGCGGAGCTCTGGCACAAGCGCATGCGCGCGGAGCTGGGAATTGCCGGCGACGACTCGCCGAAGATCAGGGATCTGTTCACGCAGAAGTACCGCGGATCGCGTTACAGTTTCGGCTACCCGGCGTGTCCGGAAATGAGCGATCAGGAAAAACTCTTCCGACTTCTCGAACCGGAACGCATCGGATGCGAGCTGACGGAGAACTGGCAGATCGACCCGGAACAGTCGACGAGCGCGATCGTCGTCCACCACCCCGAAGCGAAATATTTTACGGTGTAACTGTTCGGTGTCGCTGGTCGCATCCGGCGGTGAGCTCTTCAGCGGCGCGCTGAGTGAGCGGTGTGTCCTACGGCGCAAGCCAAAAGAAAAGGGCGCTTCAGGAATCTGCGCAAGTGACCCGCACGGATGAGACAGCAAAGGCATGAAGGCACGGAGGCACAAAGGCACGGAGCGACGAAGCGACGGAGGGACGGAAAATGTCTGAAGGGTGCCATGCTTCGTCCTGCCCCGGAATTGGGCGAAGCATGTGGTGGGGCGACGAAGTGGCGGGGGGAGCCGGGGGGACTTGTCTTCAGGTTTGGGGGCAGGCGGCGAAGCCCCCCGGGGGAGGTGCAACCGTCACTCGTTACCCACACGATTTTGTGGAGACCCAAAAAAAACAGAATGGCGCCGAGAACACCGACGCCAAAGAACCCCGGCACCAACAGCCAGCCGGGGATGCGTCCGTGGGGTGAAAGCGTGCGCGGCATTCCAGAGTTGTACAGTGGCGGCCGCAATGCGCGGAGATCCCGCTTTGAATAGCGCCAGCCGCATTCGGGGCAGACCGCGCCGTCCGGAGTCATCGTGCCTCGCAGGTCATATTCGCAACGTGGGCAGATCATGACGGAGAGCTTTGTCTTTCCGCAGTGGTGGGCGGTGACGGGTGGCAACCAGCGCGGTGACGGGGCGGTCTCCGGCCCGGTGGTCAGTCCCGGACGTCATTGTGAAGACGCGCGAGCGGTGCGGTGGAGGTAAGGGCCGCAGAGGGGTGGGGATCGGATTGTATCGTGACCGCCTGAGGGGCGGCCGACATTGGAGTCCAGACGTTCGCGCGGTGTTCGCCGGTGGGTTCGGCGGTCGGTCCGGTTCCGGGGGAGCCGCCGATCCATCGGCATCGCCCCGGTTCCAGGGTTCCAGGGTTCGAGGATTCGAGGGTTTGCGGGTCGCGCCTTCGCCCTTGCCCTGGCTTTTGACTTTGCCTCGCGGTCGACCAGAAGGTTTGGAGCGGGAGGTCATCGCCGTCCGAGCCGGTCGCGACGATGTACGCTCGCTCTGACTTCGTATTTTTGCAAAAATACGAAATGAGCGGACGCCGCCCCACGGGTGGAGACGCCGGGGGTGAAACCGGAATGCAGAGCGAAAGCAGTGCGAATGCACCACCAACGCACCGCGAATGCACTGCGAATGCACTGCGAATGCAGCGCGAGTGCAGTGCACCGGGTCGCAGAAAGTCGCCCGCACCGGGTTTGCGTCGGCTCGCGGGGAACTGCGCCAGATCGTGGCCAGATCTTGGCCAGATCGTCGCCAGATCGTCCCGGATGGCGCACCGGCCGCGACAGAGCCTCGGAGCCGCCGGTCCCTCGGGGATGGGGTTGGCTTTGCCGCGACGTCATTCCGGAACTCACCCGGTTGAACAGTGAACTTGACACCACGTCCCGGCGCGTTTAATGTTAGGACACGCTTACATGATTCGATCATCGCGCCATCCCGCCCCCGTCACCCGTGCGATCCTCGCGCTGACGCTGCTCGTCCCGGTGCCGTCGTTCGGGGTGTACTTCGGCATGTGGTCGGAGCTGACCGCGGGCACACCGACCGGGAAGGCGATCTATACCGCGGGGAAAGTCTGGCTGTTGGCTTTTCCGGCAATCTGGTGGTTTTTCATCGAACGCGGCCGGTGGAGTTGGTCGCCGCCGCGGCGCGGCGGGCTCGGTGTGGGAGTTCTCAGCGGCATCCTCATCGGCGCGATCATACTCGGCGCGTACGCGCTCTTCGGCGGCACCCTGATCGATCCGGAGATGGTCCGGGACGCGGCGGCGCAGTCCGGAATCGACACGCTCGGCTGGTTTCTCGCGCTGGCCATCTACATCACCTTCGTCAACGCCCTGATCGAGGAATACGTCTGGCGGTGGTTCGTCGTGCGGCAGTGGGAGGGCATGATCCAACCGCGGTTCGCATGGCTCGCCGTGCCGCTGAGTGCCTTGTGTTTCATGATTCATCACACGATGGCGCTCGGCGCGCAGTTCGGGCTGGTGATCGTCGTCCTCGGATCACTCGGCGTCTTTCTCGGCGGGCTGATCTGGTCGATTCTTTACACCCGCTACCGCTCGATCTGGCCGGCATACCTCAGCCACGTGCTGGTGGACGTCGCCATTTTCATCGTCGGCTACGATCTGATCTTCGGATTCTGACCGTTGACCCCACCCAGTCACTCCCCCCGTTGCGACGGTCCGGGTTGATTCATTGACGGCCGGGGCCATCGGCTTCGGTCGCGTCGTCGATACATTGTCACCGATGCCGTGCCGCGTGCGCGAACACAGGACCCGGGCAGTGATACAGATATTCGAATGTGCGGCGCACGGTGAACGCGGGGCATCATGCGTGACGACGTTCCACGCCGGCGCCCAGACGATCGCCGGCGGTCCGCGCCACCACCGATGTGGTGATGAAAATGCCCGTCCACAGATCCACTGCTGGTCACCCGCGCGAGACAGGAACCACAAGGAGGGCCGGGTCCGGTTCCGCCACCGGCATCCCGGTCATGCCGCCAACAAGTGGCTGGGCATCTGCGCATTCTACCGTTTCGTTGCGTTCTGACACCGTCACGTTGCAACGTCGGTCTCATACCGCACGCGACGAGCGACAAACGATCATCGGGCGGTGACTCACGATCCCGATTCCATCGTCATGCCCAGCAGTCGCTGCAGTTTGCCCGGCTTCGCGCGGGCGCCGAACTGCATCCAGCACGCGCCACGGTAAAGGACGTCGATGCGCAGATCGCCGCGATCGATCCACGGCCGGAACCGCATGGCCAGGCCGACGAGTGGTCCGGACTGAGTCCGCCAGAGTCGATACACCTCGCGAAGCGGCAGCTCACTGAGATCGATTTCGAGGGAAGAACCGTTCCCGCGAATGACGACCGTTCGTTCACCCATGGCGGCGCGCACCTCGCCTTCCACCTGGATCGGGAGGGGCGGATACGGTTCGCCGATCGATCCGGACATTACGCGACGGCCTTGTCCGAACGATCCCTGGTTCGGATGCGAAGTGTGCCGTTCAGTTTCCAATGGGCATGGGCCTGTCCATTCCCGGCGCCGCTGGGGATGTGTATATCAAGGTTGTCGAATTCGTACGTGATCTCTGCACCGCGGCCGGTGAGTTTGTCGTAGAGACCGATCGCCAGATCGGGCCAGTTGGTCGTATGGTCAGCCATGTCTTCCACCTTTTCAGACATTTGCCGAGGGGAGGGCACTGCGGACCTTCCGCCGATCTGGTTCCCGCCCGCGGCGGGGTTCACTTCGAGGGCAATCCGACGAAAGATTCATCGATTTCGATTTTAATCCTTTGGTGGCCAACTCAGCCCCGAATCTTCCGCGCCGACCGGGAAAGGACGTGATTTTCTGACGGCGGGTCAATCGCACTCGTGGCCGATCCGATGAATAGC
>SKZB01000110.1 GCA_007127615.1 Phycisphaerales bacterium
ATCGACTTTCCCGGCAAGTACCGTGTGGAGTGCTGGCTCGTCCGCCGGCGATCCGTCGCCCGGCCGATCAACTGGCTGCGCCACCGCGCCGGGCGGGAGCCGATGGTTCTCGAGTGATCGCCAAACCGCGCGGGCCCCGTGCATGTCCCGGTTCTCTTGGGGGGATCCAAGTCGAAAAATCACGCCACCCGGCTCCAAAAGGAGCCGGATTCTGCGACCGCTCACTCCACCGGAAGCAGATGCAACGAAATCTGTCCCTGTCGGTGACCCATCACCTCCGACAACGTGAACTCCCCCCGCACTCGCAGATGGTCCTCCCCGTCGCCGGAGATCGCAGATGATGGAACACGGAGCTCGATTCCGCGCAGCTCGTTCGGCGTGATGAAGTAAGACGAGAACAGCCATCCATCCTTCCGATCCACGTCCTTCGCCGCGACCTTCACATCAAGTGTGATCGGTTTTCCGAGATGCGTCAGAAGCTGGACGTTGAAGTCGTGAAATGCCGCCGGATCGCGTGTCGTCAGATCGCGCGTCACTTCGATGACACTGTCTCTCCCACCGCCGCAAGCCCCGAGGGCTGTCACGACGGCGATGAGGATGACGATGGTGGCTTTTTGCATACCGTGTGAAGCTCAGTTGCCGCCCGCAGGAACAAGCAGTCTCCTGAAACTGGCGCACTGCTTTTCATCGTGACTTTCAGGTGCCTGACTCCATCTTTTCCGTGGTCTTCCGGAACTCGCGTGGGCAACACTGGACAGAATGGAGCACCGAAAGCGGGCCCGGCCGGGCTCCATACGGACGACCAGACCGCAAAGGCCCCAAGCCCTTTCGGGGGGAGCCAGGGGGCGTGGGGGGCTGGCGGCGAAGCCCCCCACAACGTGCGCCGAGACGCCAACCAGCCGATACGATTTCCGGAAGATCCCCGGACGGAAGGCCTCCTGGTTGCGCGATGGACGTACAAAGCGATTCGGATGACCGTTGCGCGATCGCGTGGCCTTCGCTCCTGCCCCGGAAAGGTCACTCAGACCACGGCACCCGGCACCCGGCTTGACAAGGAAGGTTCGCATGAAAAATCCCGTCTGTTACTTCGAGATCCCGGTCACCGATCTTGAACGTGCCATCACGTTTTACACCGCTGTGTTCGGCTACGAACTTGAGCCGGTCACGATTGATGGAAACGACATGGCCATGTTCCCCGCGACTGACGACCACGCCGGCATCACCGGCGCGCTGGCCAAGGGTGAAAGTTATCTCCCCGGCAAGCAGGGCTCACGGATCTACTTTTCTGTTGCCCGAATTGAAGACACACTGCAGAAAGTGGAACTGGCCGGCGGCCGGGTTCTGTATCCAAAGACCTCCGTCGGCTCGCTCGGTTCCGTGGCAGAGTTCGAAGACTGTGAAGGCAACTGCATCGCGCTGCATTCGGTGGAGTCGGCAGAGAGGCGATAACGGCACACGTTCATCGACGTCACCGGGCGCCGGCTTGGGCAACCCATCTGAACGCATCCGCGTCATCCGGCATATGATCCGGCTGTTGCAGCACTCCAGCGATATCGCTCAAGGAGCATCGCACATTGAACTGTCTTGGTTGCGGCTACCAACTTGCCGGAATACCGGAGTATCGTTGCCCGGAGTGTGGGCGTGTCTTCGATCCTGCAGATAATCGCACGTTCGACAGCGGTGAACGATGTTTGCGCAGGGGTAGACGATCCCTTTGGATCGCGGTGGCATGCATCGCCTATGGGTTGCTCTTTGCTGGCACAATGATCGTCACGGTCGCGGCGAGGATCGCTGGGAACGCGGCGGTTATGGACGCTGCCCATGTGGTATTCATCCTCGCTGCCTGCTGCACTCCACTCGTCTTCCTACTTCATGGGGCAGCCATGATCGCTGCGCCGCTCGTTGCGCGGCATGCTCGTGCGCAGTTGTGGCCGCGCTGGTGGACGACGCTGATTGTTGGTGTGGCGGTGTGGTTCGGTGCGGTAGTCGTGTTTCTGGCCCTGCTCTCTGCGTTGATGCTCTGACCGACCGATTACACCCCCTGCGGTTCCGCGCGGCCCAGATAGCGCAGCCAGCGGTAATGCGAGCGCACGCCCGCACTGAACGTGCGGTGTTCGTTGTACTTGACGCCGAAGTCGCGGCAGGTCTGCTCGACGATCTTCGACAGCGCGGGATAGTTGATGTGGCAGATGCGCGGGAAGAGGTGATGCTCGATCTGGTAGTTCAGCCCGCCGAGCAGGTACGCCGCGAGCCGGTTGCCGCGGGCGAAATCGACGGTGCTTTCGGCCTGGTGGATCGCCCAGGCGTTGTCGATTTTGCCCGAGTCGCCATCGGGAATGGTGAACTCCGCACCTTCGACGGCGTGGGCGAGCTGAAAGACGACCGTCAGCACGATGCCGACCACCACCGCGATCAGCGCGTAGAACAGCAGCACGACCCACCACGGGTGGAAGATCATCGGGATCACGAAGGCGAGAGAGAGAAAGACGATCTTGCCCGCGACAAACTGGATGAGGTTCCAGCCCCGGGGGCGGGGGATGGGGTGTTCGCCGCTTTTGCCGGAGAGGATGTCCGAGAGATCGCCCCAGAGATGCCAGCGGATGGCGACCAGACCGTAAAGGAGCCACATGTACAGATGCTGCCAGCGATGGAACGGGAGGCGTTTCTGATGGGGCGTGAGCCGGCCGAAGATGCCGACATCGACGTCGCCGTCGTGGCCGGTGATGTTGGTATAGGTGTGGTGGAAGACGCCGTGCTGATAGTGCCAGAGGTAGGAACTGCCGCCGATCATCTCGAGCGTCATGGCGCTGAGGCGATTGATCCACGGCCGATCGGAATAGGCGTGGTGACTGCCGTCGTGCTGAACGTTCATGCCGATCCCGGCGGTGACCAGACCGAGCGCCACCGCCACCGGAACCGCGAGCCACCACGCGGGCGCGAAGAACACCAGCAGCGCGTACAGGCCGAAGAAACTCGACAGCAGGATCGCCGACTTGAGGTACATCTGCCAGCAGTCGCGCTTCCGGCGGCCGGTCTGCACAAAGTACGCATCGATGCGCTTGCGCAGTTCGACCTGAAAGGTGTTCTTGCCGATAAATTTGAGGTGAACCGGTGTGACCGCAGTTGCAGCCGTGCGGGGCGATGTCGTGGGAGCTTCGAGCATACGGAGGCGTTTTCCAACGAGAGTAAAGAGCCGCCAACGAGGGGCGGAACACCATCGTAGGGTGATTCATCCACCGGCGTATTCAGATTTATCGTCGAAATCAATTCATCCGCGCGGTCCCGCGCATGACAATCGGTTAACCGGGCGGGAGAAGCGTGGAGCGCTGCCGCAATCGGGGCCAATTCCTCGGAAGAAGGAGCGGCGGGGCGCGGCCGATTGCGTTGGTGTTTGGGGGGCGCGGGGCGTGGTCTCGCCGGTTGTCGCTAGACTGGAATGACCATGGACCGTGGATCGCGCCAATCGGATCTACCGGCGGCCGATGACGCCATCACCGCCCTCTTTGAAGAAGAGGGCGGACGGTTGTTCGCCATTGCGCGGAACCTGTGCGGCGATCGACAGCAGGCGGAAGATCTGGTGCAGGAAACGTTCCTGCAGGCGTACCGCAACTGGGACCGCTTTGAAGGCCGGTCGCGGCCGACGACGTGGCTCTACACGATCGCCGCGCGGCTCTGTCAGCGGTTTCATCGCCGGCGGGCGGGTGAGCCCGTGCGGATGGCTTCGCTGGAAGAATTGCTGCCGTTTTCGGATCGCGCGCTCGCGGTGGCGGATGAGCGGACGGGTGCTGACGACGAACGACGCGAACGGCTGGAAGCGGCGGTGGCGGCGTTACCGGAAGCGTTTCGCATGCCGCTGATTCTGAAGGATATCGTCGGCCTGAGTGTGACCGAAATCGCGCCGGTGCTCGGGCTGAAGGAAGCGACGGTGAAGACGCGCGTCCACCGGGCGCGGTTGAAGCTGCGCGAAGCGGTTGCCGAAACGCTGCCGAAGCGCGAGCTGCCGCCGGCGGCGTACGAGCGGCAGGTCTGTCTGGATCTGCTGGAACTGAAGCAGGATGCGCTCGACCGCGGCGCCACTTTTCCGGTCGGGCCGGAGGTCATCTGCGCGCGGTGCCGGGCGGTGTTCGGGACACTCGATCTGGCCCGGGATCTCTGCCGCAAGATCGCGGCGGATGAACTGCCGCGGGCGGTGCGGGATCGGGTGATCAGCCGGCTCAAGTCCGCCGGGAGGTGATCGCGGCCGGAAACGGGGTTGATTCCCTGATCCAGAGAAAAACTCGCGGAAAGTGATGCCGCCGGGAACCTGTCCCGCGCGGCGCGTCTCTCAGGGGTGGAGGCGGCTTCGTTTCGATCGGCCGCCGGAGGTGAATCTTTCATGGGAGGCGATTCATGAATATCTGCTGGAAATGGCTGACCGCACCGCGCTGGTCCCCGTACGTGGCGGGCGTGGGGATCGGCGTGCTCTCGTGGCTGACCTTCGGCCTGATGGGTCGGGGCCTGGGCACCTCGACCACGTTCGTGCGCGTCGCCGGCACACTCGAAGGTGCGGTGGCGCGGGAACACGTCGAGGCGAACCCGTACTACGCCAACCTGCTCGTCGACCGGCCGATCGTCGAATGGCAGTTCGCGCTGGTGATCTTTCTGCTGCTGGGCGCGTTCATCGCTGCAAGGCTCAGCGGTTCGACCTTCGTCGAGCACGTGCCGAAGCTCTGGGCGTGGCGGTTCGGTCCGTCACGAACGTTGCGCTACGCGGCGGCGTTTCTGGGCGGGCTGGTGCTGGTTTTCGGCGCGCGCATGGCCGGCGGATGCACGAGCGGGCACGCGATCACCGGCGGACTGCAGCTTGCGGTCAGTTCGTGGTCGTTTCTGATCGCGATGTTTATCTCCGGCATTGCGGTGACGTTTCTGATCTTCGGCAGGGAGGGCCGCGCTCATGTTTGACCAGATTTTCGCCGATCCATTGACGCTGTTCTACGGCGCGCTCACGGGTTTTCTCTTCGGATTCCTGCTCGTCAAGGGCGGGGTGACGCGGTATCAGGTGATCCTCGGCCAGTTCCTGCTGAAGGACTTCACCGTGCTGAAGGTCATGGGGACCGCCATCGTCGTCGGCGCCGTCGGCGTCTTCGGGATGCGGGCGATGGGCATGGACGTGTCGATTTCGGTGCGCAACGCCCTTGTCGTCGGCAACGTCGTCGGCGGACTCATCTTCGGGGCGGGCATGGCGATTCTCGGCTACTGCCCCGGCACCGCGATGGCTTCGGTGGGTGACGGCTCCCGCCACGCGATATTCGGCATTCTCGGCGGCATCGTCGGCGCGGGTCTGTACGCAGAAGCGTATCCGATGATCGGCGCACGGTTTGTGGATTCGATCGACCTCGGCAGGGTGTCGCTCGACAGCGCCGCCGGCCTCTCGCCGTGGTGGGTGATTCTGATCATGGCGACGATCGCGGTGATCGGTTTCCCGGCGCTCGAGAGTTGGGAAAGGCGCCAACCGAAGCCGCGGCGGCCGTGAGCGCATTCGCAGATCGGGCTACAGCGGCGGGCGGGACGGTCCGATGGGGTTCATGGCTTGAACGATGGACCGACGAATGGACCGATTCGACTCGGCCGCGGAGCGCTATCGGACGCGCAGCGCGGCGGAAACCCAGCCCGGAGGTAACCCATGCAACCCCGTTCACGATACGCCGGCCCCTGGGTCGTGACCGTTCTTCTCGCCGGCGGGGCGTTGACCGGCCTGGCCGGATGCGCGGATTCGCTGTTCAGCGACGAGCCCCCCGCATCATCCGAGACCGAAAACGAAGCACCCGTCCGCACGGATCATGACCACGCCGTCACCGGCACCGGCACCGCGCTCACGTTTGGGTCCGCCACGCCGCGTCTGGATGCTTCCTCGTTCGATGCGTTTCAGATCAGCTGCGACAAGGTGGCGCGGGCGCTGGACGCGGAGCGGCGGGCAGCGTTCAAGAATGCGCTCGATCGGATCATGATGCTGCAGTACCAGGTTGACCCGGATTTGTCCTTTGATGTGCAGTGGCGAAAGCAGTACGGCCATCTCGACGGCATGACCGCGGAAGAGGTCATTGAAAAGATGAATTCCGGCCAACGCATTTCGGCGCGGCCCACCGGCACGGAGCGGAGTACCGATGCCGCGGCGATGCGAACTGCGCTGCTGGCGGCGCTCAAAGAGCTGCGCGCGGATCTGGCGCGGTACCACGAACTGCGCGGGGGTGAGCACCCGGATCTGGCCCGGTCGTGGAGCGATCTGACCGCGCCGATCGCGGTGGATGGCATTCCCGCCGGCCCATTGCGTCGCCATCCCGCGGTCAATCCGTTCACGAAGGACCCCCGGTTCGCGAGCACGGTCACCGATGATCGCAGCGAGGTCGGTGCAAAAACCGCGTGGTTCTACGATCGAGCGTCCGGCACGATCAAGGCGGTCGTTTCCTACGACGATGCGATGCGCGCGGATCTGGTCGTCGGCAAGTTCATGCCCGGCGATGCGACCGAGGACATCGTGACGTACGAATAAAGATCGCGACGAAGAGAGATCGCGGCGAAGAGAGCACAGGGCGAAAGCGCGAGGCGGCCGGGCGGCCTACTCCGGTTCATCCGCGGACGGGCCGTATATGGCCGGGACGGGGATGTCGTTCAGCCGGTAGGAGACCGTGAGAATCGCGCGGTGATGCACCATGTGGCTGAACACCCAGGTGCGCATGACCGCGCCGCGCGGCAGCGTCATCACCGTCGCGCCGGCCTCGTAGAGTGACCACGGCTCGTTCAGTTTCGTCTCGTCGAAACGCTGAATCGCGCGGCGCGCTTCAACGACGTTGCCGTCAAAGAGTTCGAGAATGGCCTCGCAATTCGCGAGGGTGGGCGTGGCGTAGGGCTCACCATCCACGGGCGCAAAGTCGAAGCCGGGTTCGGTGAGAACGTTCTCCACCCATCCGGGAATCTCCGCCAGATGATTGGCGTTCCAGCCGATCGTGTTCGACTTCGGATGCGGCTTCCAGTTGAGCTTATCGTTCGGCAGGCGCTCCAGCACCCGCCGTGTGGTCGCCATCTCCTGATCAAACTCCGGCAGGATCGCTTCGGCGTAGCTCATCATTCTTCCTCGGGCGTGTTGGAAAAAAAACACCTGCGGCCGACACACGGAATCATTGGGAGAAATCCCGCCGAAATTGCACGGTTCAGCCCCAGTTCTCCAGAAGCAGGAGCAGATCGAAGACGTTGACCATGCCGTCACCGTTGAGGTCAGCGGGACACTCGCCCCCGCCCGGACAAGTGCCCCACCCCTCCAGCAGCAGCAGCAGGTCGAAGACGTTCACGACGCCGTCACCGTTCAAGTCACCGATCACACCGGGGTCGATCTTGGATGGTTCGGGAAAGAGCCACGCCAGCGCGACGGTACGCGGACCGCCGAAAGCGTCCGCGCGGTTCGCTTCGAGGACGTATTCACCGGGTTCGAGTCCGGTGATGAAGAGATGCTCGACGTTGTTGACCGAGCTCTGGCTCGCGACGTTCCCGCCCGCGAAGTACGGCTCACCGGCGGGGCCGATGAGCGTCACGAGCTGGCCGGTCTCGTCGACCCGCCATAGCTGCAGGTTCACGTTCTGCGTCAAAGGCGCGTTGAAGTTCGCGCCGAAGGTGCGCGTCCACGCCGAGATGATGGAGACTTCTTCGGCGAATTCGGGAACCTCAAACCGCCAGAAACGGTTTTGGCCCGCGTTCATGGTGGCGAGCCCCCAGCCGGCGTACCCGGCGGCGGTGGCCGGCAGAGCTTGTTGATCCCCCGCCACTACGTCGCCGGTGAGAATACGGTGACTGCGATCGATGTTGAGCGCGCCCGCGCCGAAGACTTCATCGAGCGGACGATCGGTCACGCCGCGCTGCGGACCGGAAGTCACCGGATTGTTGGTCCAGCCGTCGAAGTGATCCGCCCCGGCGAGGATCACCGCGCGCAGCACATCGATCCGCATGGCGTCGGTCTGGTTGCCGCTGAGGAGGGGATCGGTTTCCGCCGTCTCGATCAACAGTGCGGCCGCGCCGCCGACGAGCGGCGTGGCCCAGCTCGTGAGATTGCCCGGCGCGACGATCTCGGGTTTCATTCGCCCGGCGCCGTCGATGCCGCCGATGGTATCCGCGCTGGCGTGACTGCCGCTCAGGACACCGACGGCCAAGCCGTTGTACATGTGGCCGATGAGGGGAAGCTGATCGTTGCTGTTATTAACCCCGATTGAGAACAGGACGTTGTCACGCTGCGCCAGGAAGTCAGCCCGGCGGATGATTTCGTTGTTGAAGTTGCCCGCATCGCCGATCCAGCTGTTGTTGAGAATGCGCATGCCCGCCGGCGGCGTGAGCGGCGGCACGCCGATCCCCTGTCCGGCGCGCAGCCCGCCGGCCTGCAGCCAGTGGTTCGTATCCCAGATGTGGGCCGACGGAATGCCGGGCGAAAGACTGATCGCCGAGCCGAAGAAATTGCGCGCCACCGTGGTTGCGTGCCCGGAAGAACCGCTGCTTCCGCTCATCGGCAGGATGCTCACGCCCTGCAGTTCGGGGTGGGATGCGTTCGGCAGGTAGTTGCCGCTGGAGGGTGATTCCACCATGCCCACGACGACGTTCTCGCCGGTCGGAACATTCTCCTCACCGAGCCGTTCGATGAGCTCATCGAGTCCGGCCTGCGCCGAAGCGGATGGCGGTACGGCGGCGACGAGCAGCGCTCCACCCAGCAGACCACAGATCAGCGCCCCCGGTCCGGCAAACCGAACGCCCAACGGCCCGCTCCACTCGGCACGGCGAAATGGCATGAGACTCTCTCCCGACGCTGGCGTCATCTGTCCAAAGTAGAAACGAGCGAATCAACGGGACGAGTGCCCGTTCGGACGTCGGACTTGAGCATCGCCGAACGTGACACCGCTCGGACAACTGTAGCACGCTCCGAGGATGGAGCCAATCAGATTGCGTCAAGCTTGGACGTTGTTTCAACGGAGCGATCTTGATGAAACAACATCCGATGATGCGTTCAACGCTTCGCCGAATCGGTTTTCGATTCGGGCGGCCCGGGGTCCCCTACCCCGCATCCGTATCGGCGTTGTTCGCCGCGTTTCCCGCCGCGAGTCGGCGCTGCACTTCGCCCAGCAGAAGACGTTCCAGGATGCGGTCGCGCGCAACCGGAATCCACGCCCCCCGGGTTGAAGCATCCTCCGGATCGCTCCGGACAATCG
>SKZB01000458.1 GCA_007127615.1 Phycisphaerales bacterium
GTGCGTTTCGCGCTGGACAACCTGCCGATCGTGACGGTCCGGGCGTTGGCCGATGTGCTCGATGCCGACCGGGCGGCCCGTGAACTGGTGGCAGGCCGAATCAACGATCCGCAACAGGATTCGCAACAGGGTCCGCACCCGGATCGCGGAACGACCCCGAAACCCGAGGAGCCCGCTCGTGCCGCACGAAGCTGATGAACCGCTCGAAGCTCTTTTCCCCGAGGTGACTTCCGCGTCGCGCTCGTGATTCCCACCCCGCAAGACAGAAACGTCGCACCACACCATGGAAATGTTCTCGACTTTTTTCAATCTGCTTCTGGTGATCCTCGGCTTCGGGCTGTTGATCTTCGTCCACGAACTCGGCCACTTTCTCGCGGCGCGCTGGGCGGGGATCCGCGCCGAAGCGTTTGCGGTCGGGATGGGGCCGGTGATGGGCGCGTGGCGCCGGGGCATCGGCTTCCGCGCCAAATCGACCTGGCCCGACTATCTGCGCCGCCTGCGGGAGTATCTCGGCGACGAACTCGCGCCGAATGAAGAACCCTCCCCCGAACAGCGCGATCGCGCCGAACGGGCGCTCGGCATCGGGGAAACCGAATACTCCCTCCGCTGGCTCCCGATCGGCGGGTTCGTCAAGATGCTCGGCCAGGAGGACGCCAACCCCAACGCGACCTCGGACGACCCGCGCAGTTACAACCGCTGTCCCATCGGCAAGCGCATGGTGGTCGTCTCCGCCGGCGTGATCATGAACCTGATCCTCGCGGCGGTCCTCTTCATCATTGCGTTTCTGGCCGGCGTTCAGTTTGAAGCGCCGGTCATCGGCGACGTTGATCCCGCCGCCCCCGCCGGCCGGGCCGTCGCGCAGAACGCGGATGCCCTGGGCATCACCCAGCCCGGACTGCAATCGGGGGACCGGGTGCTCGAGATCGACGGCCGCGCGGCGAACACCTTCGCGGACATCCAGATCGCCTCCGCCATGGGGCGCCCGGATCGTGAGCTTGAGTTCAAGGTGGAGCGGGAAGGGTACGAAGAACCGCTGATCTTCCGCATGACGCCGGAACGCGACCAGCGCGCGCGGCTGCTGTCGGTCGGGCTGTATCCCGCGTTCTCCCTCACGCTCGATCCCCGGGACCGGAACAACATGATCGAGCCGACGCTGGCGGCCCTGCGCCTCGATGAGGCGGGTGTTGAGCCGGGCATGACGCTGACGCATGTCAACGGCAACCGCGTGCGCACGTTCCAGCAGATTCTCGCCGAAGCCGACGCTTCGGACGGGGAGCCGCTTCGGACCGTCTGGCAGCACCATGATCGCCGCGGCGAGCCGGTCGGTTCACCGGCCGAAGCGGCGCTGGAGCTGCAGCCGGTTCTGCCCGCGCAGCGCTACGCGGATGCGGGCGAGACGGGTCAGAACTTTGAAAGCGGCCTGCTCGGCTTCGTGCCGCTCGTGCGCATCACGATGATTCCCGAAGGCAGCCCGAACCGCGGCATTCTCCAGCCGGGCGATGCGGTCCTCCGCGCGGGTGATCTGCACGCACCCCGATCGCGTGATTTTCTCCAGAAGATCCAGAGCACGGAGCCGGGTGAACTGGATCTGGTTCTCATCCGTGATGGCGAAGAGACGAAGGTCACCGCCCGCATCGTGCGCCGCGGTTTCTTTGATGGTGCGGGCATGCTGAACGTGAGTGTGGGGACCGCGCACCATGTGCCCTTCACCGCCGCGCCGATGGAACGGATCGCCCGGCCGCGCGAATCGCCCGGCGAAGAGGTGCAGACCGACGCCCCCGCCGCCGCCGCGCTGGACCTGCTGCCCGGCACGCGGCTGCTGCGCGTGAATGGTCAGACAATCGAAAACTGGACGGATTTCCGCCGCGCGCTGCGGGACGCCACGCGGGAAGCAAAGGCGGATCAACGCAGCGCGGAAGTGCGGATTGAAGTTCAACACCCCACGCCGGGGCGCGAGCGGGAAACCGTCACGATGCTCATCGGCGCCGATGAGGTCGCCCACCTGCACGAGACCGCGCCGGGCTGGTCGGTCAATCTCTCGCCCGTCGTCTTCGAACCGATGTACGCCACGCGAACCGCGAACGGCAATCCGTTGCGGGCGGTCTGGATGGGCGTCGAGGAAACCCACAAGATTCTGATGCTCACCTACCTGACGATCGATCGGCTCTTTCGGCGGACGGTCGGGGTTGACCAGTTGCGCGGCCCGGTGGGAATCGTCGATATCGGTGTGCGGATTGCGGATCGCGGGATCATGTACCTGATCTTTCTTCTGGCGATGATCAGCGTGAACCTGGCGGTGATCAACTTTCTGCCCCTGCCGATCGTGGACGGCGGGCTCTTCCTCTTTCTGATCTACGAAAAAATCACCGGCCGGCCCCCCTCGATCGGTTTCCAGAACGCGGTGACGATTCTCGGCCTGGCCCTGATCGGCACGCTGTTTATCGTGGTGACGTACCACGACATCGCACGCCTCTTTACGGGCGGATGACCCCCGGCGTCAACCGGCGCCGGATCCGCACCGCCCGCATTGTCGCGGACCGCGAATCTGGTACGCTAAACAACTTCGCGCGGCCGGCTGGAGCCGGCCGCAGCTCCCCTACAGGAATGGAACGAGCTCCCATGGCAGACACGACGGCGACACCGGAAGAAACCACCCGTTCGGGCAATGAGGTTCAGATCAAGGAGGTCGGCCCCGCCCGCAAGCGGTTGACCATCACGGTTCCCGCCGACGCGATCGACGAGAAACTCGAGGCCTCCCTGGCCACGCTGATGACGGAAACCGCCCTGCCCGGCTTCCGCAAGGGCCGCGCTCCCAAGGCGTTGATGCAGAAGCGATTCGGCAGCGCGGTGAGGACCGAGACGCGCAACCAGATCGTGGCCGACGCCTACTCCTCCGCCATCGAAGAGAACCAGCTCAAGCCGGTCGGTGACCCCGAGCCGGTCACCAACATCGAGGAGCTCGAGCTCAAGGAAGGCCAGCCGCTCACTTTCGAGGTGGACATTGAGATCGTGCCCGACTTCGAGATGCCCCGGCTCGATGAGATCGAGATCAAGAAGCCGCAACTTGAAATCTCCGACGAGATGATCGACCGCGAGGTTGAACGGCAGTGCCAGCAGATCGGTCAGGAAAGCCGGGTCGATTCCGATTTCCAGCCGGGCGATCGCCTGGTCGGCTCGGTCAAGGCCACGCGCAAGGGCGAGGACGAGCCGTTCTTCGAGCACGAGGAAGCGCTGATTCAGGTGCCCGGCAAGGATTCGAAGGGCCGGGGCCAGGTGCTCGGCTTGCTCATCGACGGGCTCGACAAGATCCTCAAGGGCGCGAAGGTCGGCGACACGATTCCCGTCACCACCACCGTGCCGGAAACGCACGAGCGCGAGGACATCCGCGGCCGGGAAATCACGATCGAGTTTTCGATCCGCCAGGGCGTCCGCGTCACGCCCGCGTCGCTGGAGGAGGTCGTCGAACGCTACGGCATGGCGGATGAGAACATGCTGCGTGAGCAGATCAAGCTTGCGCTGGAGCAGCGCCGCGACTCCGAGCAGGCCGATGCGATGCGGCAGCAGCTCTACGAGGAACTCATCAAGCGCGTCGACTTCGAACTGCCCGAGAAGCTCTCGGAAAACCAGGCCGCGCGCATTCTGCAGCGGTACGAGATGGAAATGCTCTACCGCGGCCTCTCGCCCGAAGAGATCGAAGAGCGCCTCGCCGAGTCCCGCGCCCAGTCGGTCGAAGTGGCGCGCAACCGGCTCAAGCTCTTCTTCCTCATGTCCCGCCTGGCCGAGGAAAACAGCATTCAGGTCAACGAACAGGAAGTCAACGGCCGGATCGCCATGATCGCGGCCCAGCGCGGCGAGCGTCCCGAACAGTTGCGCCAGGAGCTGACCAAGTCCGGCCGCATCACCGAGATCGCGATCCAGGTGCGCGATCACAAGACCGCGGACAAGATCATCCAGGAGCACGCCAAGGTCAGCGAGATTACGGCCGACGAATGGCAGAAGCTGCGTGACAAGAAGCTCGGCACCGAAGGCGATTCGGGCGGCGCGGCCACCGGCCCAAAGAAGAAGACGACCAGGAAGAAAACCACCGGCAAGAAGAAGACCACCAGAAAGTCAACCCCGAAGGATTGATCGGGTTTGCCCTTACGGCCTCGGTATGAACGCCGGACCTGCCATCCTCGCCGTCCGTGACCGATATTCGGGCGTTTTCGCCCGGACCGAGGATGTCGGCGGGGCGTTCCGCGAACTTCTGCCGTGGCTGCTGCTTCTGCTCGGGCTGGTGGTTCTCGGCGCGCTTCTGATGGTCTGGATCCGCCGAAGCTTTCTGTCGGGCGATTCCGGCGCGGACGACGTTCAGGGGTTCACCCTCCGCAGTCTGCGCGAGATGCGCGAGCGGGGGGAGATCTCGGATGAGGAGTACGAACGGGCCCGCAGCGCGATGATCGCGCGCGTGCGGAGCGAAAAGCCGGCCTCGACCGGGAACGCGGCGGAAACATCGGACGAAGCCCCGGACGGCGCGAAACCCGAACCGCCGTCCGATTCCGCTTCCGGCGCCTCATCCACCGATGATCCACAGTCCGATACGGATCAAAGCGCCGATAAGAAACCGCCTGCGTGATCGTCGGCGGGACCCGCCGGCGCACCGATCGGCCGGATGAGATTTCTTCGCTTTCGTGAGAGTCGCTTTAGACGCTCGCGGTGCCGCCCGATACACTGGTGATACCCCTTCGGAGGGAAACTGACGGGGACGAACGCCCCGCCCCGGGGAAGGTTGTTCTCCGGGCGTCAACGTGACCGCTGAGGACGTCGAGGAAGGCATGAACCAAGCACAGACGAACGAACGATCGGACGCCGCCATCACGCCCGTCAACGCTGCCGGAGGCGGCGGACGACGCGGCACCCCGCGCTCCGGAGGTGGTGGCGGCGGCGGTGAGAACTTCGGCGGAGGCGGCGGCGGAAATGCCGGTGGCGGTTCCGGCGGAAGCGGTGGCGGAAGCGGCGGTGACGGCGGTGGCGGCGGCGGTTTCCGCGGTCGCAAGATCACCACCTGCTCCTTCTGCGGCAAGACCAGCCGTGAAGTCGGCCCCATGGTCGAAGGCCCCAGCGATATCTACATCTGCTCCAACTGCACCGATCTCTGCCAGAACATCTTCCGGCAGGAGCGGCGGCGCGTCTCCAGCGCCCGCCCCCTCTTCTCGGCGATCCCCGCGCCGCGCCAGATCAAGGAGTTTCTCGATCAGTACGTCATCGGTCAGAACCAGGCGAAGAAATCCCTCTCCGTCGCGGTCCACAACCACTACAAGCGCCTGACGCAGATCGAGAACGAAGACTCACCGGTCGAACTCGACAAGTCCAACGTTCTGCTCATCGGTCCCACCGGAACGGGCAAGACGCTGCTCGCCAAGACGCTCGCGCGCATTCTCAACGTGCCGTTTGCGATCGGCGACGCGACCACGCTCACCGAAGCGGGCTACGTCGGCGAAGACGTCGAAAACCTGCTGCTCAAACTTCTTCAGGCCGCCGATTACGATCTCGAAACCGCGCAGCGCGGCATCATCTACATCGACGAGATCGACAAGATCGGCAAGACCTCGCAGAACGTCTCCATCACCCGCGACGTCTCCGGCGAGGGCGTGCAGCAGTCCCTGCTCAAGATGCTCGAAGGCACCGTCGCCAACGTACCTCCCCAGGGCGGCCGCAAACACCCCGAGCAACAGTACATCCAGATGGACACGACCCACATCCTGTTCATCTGCGGCGGGTCATTCGTCGGCCTCGACGAGATCATCCGCAAACGTCTCGGCCGCAGCCGGATCGGTTTCTCCGCCGAGCCGGCAACCGAACAGGCCAAGTCCGACGAGAAGGCCGCCGCCCTCGAGCAGGTCACCGCGGACGACGTCCTTCAGTTCGGTCTGATTCCCGAACTGGTCGGTCGTCTGCCGATCATCACGCCGCTCATGCCGCTTTCGCGCGATGCGATGGTGCAGATTCTCACCGAGCCGAAGAACGCGATCGTGAAGCAGTACAAGCATCTGTTCAGTCTGGAACAGACGACGCTGGAGTTCACGGAAGACGCGTTGAGTCTCTTCGCGGATCGTGCGCTGAAGCGTGAAACCGGCGCCCGCGCCCTGCGCGCGGTGCTCGATGAGTACATGCTCGATCTGATGTACGACCTGCCGGATATGGACGCGGCGGGCACGACCTTCGTGATCGACGCCGAAGCGATCGAGAGCAACCTGCCGCTGGCCGAGATTCCGCAGCGGAAGAAGAAGAATACGGCGTAGGGGCGTAGGGGCGTAGGGGCGAAGCGACGAAGCGACGGAGCGACGGAGGGGCGAAGGGACTGAGGCACGAAGTCCGGGCGGAGTGGCTGAGTGACGAAGTGACGAAGTCGGTCCGCTGGCTCGAGGTTGAGGCGGTCGTTTGACCGCTCACTCGTCGATCTGTTGATCAGAACACCGACGAAATCATCCCGGTCATTCCTGGTCCGACCCGAACGTCTGGAGCGCCGTCTCACACGCGGTCCGGGCGCGGTCGAGCAGTTCGCGCACCGAGCGCGCCAGGATCTCCAGGTCCGCCCGGCCGATCGAGTAGTTCCGGTCGTACCGCGCCCCGATATAGGCGTAATCAAGATCCTCGAAGCGCTGCCGATCTTCCGGGGTCTCTTTCGCAAAGATACCCGCGACGGACGGCACGTACTTCCCCGCCTCGTCACCGAGCGTCTCCAGGAAGTGCTCGTGGGGGCTGTAGTGGGTGAAGACGAGAAGGATTGTCTTGTAGGCGCCTTCGGCGGCCTGATGAAGCTGAAAGGCAGCGTTCTTCGTGTCGTCCTTAGTCAGTCGGAACTCAAAGTTCTCGAAGAAGCTCGTTGCGGTGGCCATCCCCTCCTCGAAGTACTCCCGCGCCAGCGCCTGTCTCCGCTCCGAGGAGATTTCTTCGATCTCCCCCAGCTTCACATTCCCGGAGTCATACAGCATGATCCCCTCCTTCACGATATCGGTGTGAAAGTACCGCCCGTCCGCGAGCCGCTCGTTGAACGAGTCGATGTCGTAACCGATGAAGCGGGCGTGGGTCTGGAACCCCGCTCCCTGCATCCCCCGCCCGCGCGTCTGCCGCCCGAGCTCGTTCCACGTCGCCGTATCTCCGCCGGACTCGGGGTTGGTCGTGATCACGAGGATGTCGTAATCCGAAGGATGACCCGACCGCCGCTCATCCGGCGGCGGCAGATCCGTTTCGCTCTTCCACTCCCCCCGGGCAAAGGAACCGAAGAGGATCACCATCTCGGCGTCCTTGACTTCCGCCCGAACCATCTCCACCACCCGGGCCAGATCGGCCCGATGCGCTTCCGGAAGATGGCTCAGATCACTGTTCATAAACGATAGTGGCCGCCCGGGAAACAGAACGCCCGGTTCCCGATCCGCCCCAGTATACGAAACGATCTTCGGGTCGGCCCGGACCAGGTACAGGTACAGGCACCGGCCGCGCGCCACGTGCCCTTCGCTCCTGACATCGCTCAGACCACTCACGCCCCACTTCGTTCCTTCGTCACTTTGCCCTTCTCCGCGCTCGCCGCGTCCTCCGCGGTGAACGCCCTTGACGCCGGACTTTGGTCCGGAATTCGTATCAGGCGCGCCGCCGCCGCGCTGCGCCGAACGCCGCCAAACCGAACATCGCCAGCGCCCCCGGCGCCGGCACCATCGCCCAGTTGCCGTAGTGCAGGTCGTCGTAAAACGAATTCGGACCGCTTGAGCCCGAGCGGTGAATCCATGCCGTGTCGAAATCGATGTCCAGCATCACGCCGGAGAAGTTGCCGATGTTGGAACCGCCGTGAATGAAGCTGGGTGACTCGTAGACCAGCGTCTCACCTAGAAAGAGTCGGTACTTGATGCTGCCCGGATGATGCGCTCCGATCCAGTTCATCGGTTCGTCAAAGTGAACCCACGATCCGCCGATCCCCCACACGCCCCAGCCGTCGTTGGGGAACTGTCCGCCCGGGCCGACGATCTGGCTCGTCCCCGAAAAGGTCACCCCCTGATCGGCGTACTGATCGCTCAGCCACTCCGCATCGCTGAACCCGGTGAAGTCCAGTGTCTCCTGCACCGGAACCGCATCATCCCAACTCGTCTGGTCGTAGAACACCTGAGCGCTCGCGGCCATAGCGCAAGGGGGATCAGTCAGCAGACCCCCACTCATCACGACCCATATGACAAAACACGTTCCAAATGTTTGCTTCATGACTCAGATCCAGTTTCCAAGGACAGGGCGTTCGGGCGAATGCTCCGGCGCGCCCTTCACACACGCCGCCGCCGCGCTGCGCCAAGCGCCGCGAAACCGAACAGCGCCAGCGCCCCCGGCGCCGGCACCATCGCCCAGTTGCCGTAGTGCAGATCGTCGTAGAAAGAGTTCGGGCCGGCCGAGCCGGGTCGGTGAATCCAGACCGTGTCGAAGTCAAAGTCGACCATGATTCCCGAGAAGTGACCGATACTCGGCGAGATACCGCCGTAGAGAAACGTCGAGCTGACGTGGATCAACTCCTCATCAAGATAGAGGGCAAACTTCACTCGCCCCGGATGATCCACGGCAATCCAGTTCATCGGTTCGTCGAAATGAACCCACGATCCGCCGATCCCCCACACACCCCAGCCGTCGTTCAGGAACCCCGGTGTTTCAAGAATCTGGTTCGTCCCCGAAAACGTCACCCCCTGATCGGCGTACTGGTCACTCAGCCAGTCGGCATCGTTGAACCCCGTGAAATCCAGTGTCTCGTAGACCGGAACCGTGGCCTCCCATGCCGCCTTGTCGTTCCAGAACTCGGTCACGTTCACCTCATCCGCCAACGCAGGCGTCATGCCCGCGACGAAGAGAACACATGTGCTGAGAACCAATCCGATTCGTTGCTTCTGTTTCATCAATCAATTCCAGTTTCCAATCGGGCGTTCGGGCCAATGCTCCGGCGCGCCCTTCACACACGCCGCCGCCGCGCTGCGCCGAACGACGCGAAACCGAACAGTATGGCCGCCCCCGGCGCCGGCACCATCGCCCAGTTGCCGTAGTGCAGGTCGTCGTAGAAAGAGTTCGGGCCGCTGGAGCCCGAGCGGTGAATCCACGCCGTGTCAAAATCGATATCAACCATCACGCCGGAGAAGTGACCGATACTCGGCGAGATA
>SKZB01000307.1 GCA_007127615.1 Phycisphaerales bacterium
GGCCGCCGGTTTCGCGTCTGCGGTTGGCGTGAGCGGGGCCTTCGAATCGGCCGATGGTTCACGCGTGATGAATGGCGCAGTCTCGATGACCGGCGGCACTTCCGTTTCGGGTGAGCGGCCGGCCCGTTCGATCCAGCCGAGGACGTCCTCAAGCGGCGGGCAGTCGGCGTCGGCGCAGTGAACCGGACCCGTGGTGCGCATCTCCGCGTCGATTCGGGGCAGGCACGTGGCCAGACGCACCGGTTCATCGAGCAGGCCTTCCGCCGCGGCGTTGAGCCGGCGCACCATCTGATCGGCCCGCTCCGATGCGCAGCCGACGATGACGATTTCAAAATGCGGTTGCGGCCGGCCGGCATCCTCGGCGGCGATGAGAATCGACTTGATCTGCCGGAAGGCCGCGACGATCGCGGCATCATCGGCGCCGCTGATCAGGGTGTACCGGGCGGTCTTCGTCCGGGCGAGATCGCGGGGCGTGAGGGTGATCGCCGGCCGCACCGCCCATGCGTCAACGCGCGGCGCGCAGTGATCGATCAATCGCGAGAGCGGCAGCTCGTGATCGGGCACCTTCTGCTGTCCGCCGAGCAGTTCGACGATCGGGCGCTCGTGATCGAGGCGGATCAGGCCGATCGAACGGCGCCGGGCCCGGGCGAGGGCATCGACGACGGGACCGATCCAGACCCCGCCGCGCACCGGCAGATGGCCGATGAGCAGAATCTCGGCAGTGCGGTCGGCAGCCAGGTCCCCAGAGGAGGCATTGCGGGACGAGGGGTCATGGGTCTGAGGTGTTCGGGAGGCGGGATGCTTCGGGTCCGGCTCCGCCGGGCCATTCGCATCGCCACTCCCGTCGTCCGGCTCGTCGGTGTTCGTGAGGAACATCGCGGCGAGTTCATCCAGGACATCCGGGGCGGGCGGGATACGGTTCATTCGGCTCTGCCCTATCGGTGGGAATCCTTGCGGTCCGGCACAACGATGACGCTGCTGGCTTCTCCAAAAGCATTCAGCGCCTGTTCCCTATTGTACGGATCAGTCTGCCACTCACCGTCGATCACCATGCGGTATTCGTGACGGCCCGGGGATAAATCGATCGTGAGCTGATAGACGCCGGCCTCCGCGTGGTAGCGCAGGCGGTGTTCGCGGTCCGACCAGTTGTTGAAGTCGCCGGCGACGGCGATGGAACGCGGCTGATCGCCCGGCTGGATGAAGAGCACGCCCTGTCCGGTCGCGCGGGCGCCGAAGAGCTCGCGCAGGCGGTCGTTCTTCCGGCCGCCATCGGCGGGTGCGGTTGAACCCGCACCGGGGGCCATTCCGGGGGCTGTTCCGGGGGCGGGGGCGGGGGCGGACGCGGCGGCGGCGGTCGCCTGTTTCATGGCGATCTCACGCACGCGCTGCACGAGTTCGGAGGCGCGGCTGCTGATCGGTGCGGGGGCGACAGGGTCGGGGGCGCCCGCAACGGCGCTCGTGGCGGCCAGCGTGTCCCGCAGTCCGTTCAGTGGACCGTTCAGCGGGCGGCCGTCCAATGACGGCTCCGCCGGCCGATCTTCCGACGACTCGGCCTGCGGTCCGCGCGGCGATCCGTAGCGCTCCGGGTGCGGGGAGCGCGTCTCGGAGATGATCTCGATATCCACCGAGCGGCGATCGATCAGTTCCTCCAGCCACTCCGCGAGGGCTTCAAAGTCGTCCCGGGCGGCGGATTCGGGCTCCACGTGCACCCCCGGACGGCCGTCACTCGCCGCTTCGCGCAGAACTTCGTGATCGCGGATGATCACCGGGCAGAGCTGGCGGCCGAACTGCTTCTGCAGAGCGGTGAGAATGTTCCGGGCGTTGCGTGATTCGGGATCGTGCAGTGTCGCCAGCAGGTGGCTGCGGATCGGCCGGCCGAGACGATCGATCGTGCGCTGAACGATACTCCACTGCTTCTCCGCCCCCTTGAGGGAGAAGAAGCCGGTCTCGACGGGAATCAGCGTCTCGCCGGCGGCGCGGAGCGCATTGAACGTGAGCAGGCCGATCGTGGGCGGACAGTCGATCAGACAGAGGTCGTAGCGATCGCGCAAACCGTGGAGAACATATTCCAGCCGGCGATCGCGGTCCGGCCGCTGGTGCAATCCTCCGGCGGGCGCTTCCAGGCCGGCGAGCCGGGTCGTACTGGGAATGAGATCGAGATTGCGCGCGACCTCCCAGAGATAATCATCCGGGTCGAGCGTGGCGGGGTTCTCGTGGAGCATCGCCTCGGCCACGCCGCATTCGATATGGGCTTCCGGAACGCCGAGGCCGGCCGCGCAGTGGGACTGCGGGTCCATGTCGATCAGCAGGGTGCGCGTGCCCCGGCGGGCGAAGGTCGCGGCGAGGTTGATGGCCGTGGTCGTCTTGCCACAGCCGCCTTTCTGATTGACAAGGGCGATCGTTCGCACGGGAGCTTCCTTGGCTTCGGTCCCTTGGATTCGGTCCCTTGAAACCGGGTCCGCTGGTACTTGAAAAGTCGTTGCCACCAGCTTTATCGGAACCCGCCGCGCGGCGCCTTGAATGATCGCGGGATTGACCGGAAAGCGGGAATTCGGTTCGCTCGGGATCGAGTTCACGACCGCGCGATGCGGTTCGTCGATTCAAGCTCCCGGCCAACGTCCCTCCAACTCCCCCCGACTCCGCTCCCGAAAGCCCCCGCCCTTCCGCCCGGCCATTCCGCCGGCGAGACTCACCCCGCGCCGACCGCGCGCCAGGCGCGTTCGGTCACGGCGACCGGCGCATCCTCCACGAGCCGCGCGGCACCGAGCCGAACCGGAAGTACCAGCCGCACCACGCCGTCCCGCGCCTTCTTGTCGAACCGCATCAGCCGAAGCAGATCATCCGCCGCGACCTTGCGCGGCAGGCGGACGGGCAGACCGCACGCTTCGATCAGGGCGGTGAGGCGGGCCTGATCCTGATCCGCAAGCAGTTCCAGTTCCACCGCGGCGTGGGCGGCGGCGACGAGACCGATCGCCACCGCCTCGCCGTGCCGCAGGTCCAACTCCGGCAGCGCTTCGATCGCGTGGGCGAAGGTATGGCCGAGGTTCAGAAGCGCCCGTTCCCCCGCTTCCCGTTCGTCGCGCACGACGATATCGACCTTGATCGGAACGCTGCGCGCGATGAGCTCGGTCAGGGTCGCCTCGTCTCGCCTGAGAATCTTCGCGGCGTTCGCTTCGAGAAACGCGAGCAGATCCGGGTCGGCGATCACGCCGTGCTTAATGCATTCGGCGATCCCGCTGCGAAACTCGCGGTCATCGAGCGTGGTCAGCGTCTGCGGATCGACGAGAACATGCCGGGGCTGCCAGAACGCGCCGATCAGGTTCTTGCCGAGCCCGCCACCCGGCAGGGGATGATTGACGCCCGTCTTCCCGCCGATCGATGCATCGACCATGGCGAGCAGTGTGGTCGGGACGAGGACGAAGGGCACGCCGCGCAGGTAGCTCGCGGCGGCGAACCCCGCGATATCGCCGACGATTCCCCCGCCGACCGCGATCACCGGCGAAGTTCGATCGATTCCGGCCGCGAGCATGGCGCCGTAGAGACCGCGCACCGTCTCGAGCGACTTGTTCTGCTCCGAGGCCGTCACGGTGTGGATGTGGACTTCGTATCCGCTCTCCCGGAGGGACGCCGCCGCCCGGTTTCCGTGTGATTCGGTCACCATCTCATCCACGATCAGGATCGCCTGCCGCGCCGGCGCGACGGCGCGGACGCGTTCACCGAGATCGTTGAGCCCACCGGACTCGATCCCAATCGCGTACGTTCGTTCGGTGAGGTTGACTTCGATGGTGGTCATGGCGTCGTGATCGGCGTGATCGGAACGGGAAGGTGCGGTCTTCGACGTGCGGTCTTCGGCGTGCGGTCTTCGGCGTGTGGTCATCGGCGTGTGGTCATCGGGAGGCATGCTCCGCGCGGCGCCGCAGCTCCGCGAGCGCCTCGGCCGGATCATCGGGTAAAGGCCCGCCCGCGTCCAGCGCTTCAGTTTCATCGGTTCCCAGCGGCCGGGGCAGGGTCGCGCGCCGGGCCCGCCCGGAGCGGACGAAAATCAGGAGGAGAAAGAACGCCAGCAGCAAAATCGCGAGCGGGATGATCACGATTCCGAGCGGTTGCCACGCGCCGGTCGGGGTCGTTGTGCGCGGATGCGCCCCGACGAACGCGGCGTAGTCATATTCCCGGCCATCGCGCGCGGTGAAGCGCATGCGCTTGTAGAACCGCGCGGTGAGATCGACCGGTCGCCCTTCGCGCACGTCCGCCGGAACTTCCCCCACGACATAGACGATCTGCGGTGTGCCGGTTTCGTCGCGGACGAACCATTCCTCGGCGACGTCGTACGGCGGTTCGAGTGAGACGCGCTGTTCGAGCCGCCCGCGGACCCGCGCGATCGTGCCGCGATATCGATCCGGGTCGGCGATCCATGCTTCCGGATCAGGCGCGCGGGGAAAATGCGTGAGAACCCGCGCGGCTTCCCAGGTGCGCACCGACTCGATCAGGGCAAAGAATGCTTCCTCACGGTAATCGCGCCCGTCGTGAGCGCTCTCGAGGCGGATCCGCTCTTCCTCGGTGAGCGGTGGAATCGGCTCGATCTCATCGCTCGCCGGAGCGGCGGGCGTCCCAAGCACGCCCGGCAGAATCAGAACCAGAGTCGGAATGATCGCCGGACGCCTCATGGCGCGATGATAGCGGTTTCACCGCCGGTTGAGCCCCCTTCCGCGCGGCCGGGGGCGCCGGCGCAGCCGGATCATTTCACCCGACCGTCGCCCCGCGACCGTCGCCCCCCCGGCTGGCCGGTCCGCTGGTCACGCTGAGAGATGCACGACACGGTCAAGCGGTCGATCAGCCCCGCGATCACGCCCGCAATCAACTGCCGCCCAGCGAGGCATGAATTGAGCTAAAAAGCGAAATAGATTGAGCGGTCACTCATCCGAATGTGCGGCGCGGCTCTTCGGAGGAAGGTGCTTTTGCCTTTTGCCTTGTGCCTTGCGACTTGCGCTGGGGCGAGGGCAACTGCGGCCGGCGCTCACTCGGGAGCCGGGGGCGGGTGGTTGGAGTGTTCGATGATGCGCTCCAGTTCCGGTTCGGTCATCCACGGCAGGGCGCGCAGCTTTTCCACCAGCTTCTCCGGGATCGGCTCACCCTTGCGTTCGTGTTTCGGGCGGCTCTTCCAGCGCCGGTGCAGCCAGAGGTACTGTTCCGGCGCAGCCCGGATCATCGTTTCCATCGCGCGGTTGAACCGGGCGGTGATGTAGAACAGCGGATCCGGCTGATCGGCCCAGTCGGAGGGTTCGATCGCGTCGATACAGTCGATCTGGTACGTCAGCCGACCGTTGATCCGCCGGGCGTGGCCGGCGACGATCGGTACGTCGTACCGCATCGCCAGCAGTCCGATCGATTTGTAGCTCGACGCGAGGCGGCCGAAGAACGGGACGAACAGTCCCTGATCGCCCGCGTTCTGATCGGCAATGAAACCGACGCGCCCGCCCCGTTCGATCGTCTCCTGCAGAATGGGCGTCGCGCCCCATTTGGTCACGACCGTGGTGCCGCGGGCTTCGCGGATGTTGAGCAGCCAGTCGTTGATGAAGGGGTTATCCAGCGGCCGGGCGAGGGCGACCGCGGGATAGCCGAGCAGCGCGAAGAAGTGCCCGAGCAGTTCCCAGTTGCCGCAGTGCCCGGTGACGAGGATCATCGGCTCGCCCCGGATCAGGCGGTCGAGAATCGGCCCGATCGAACCCAGCCGGATATAGCGCGGCCAGCTCGCGGGCGTGATGATCCGGTGAACCACCAGGGCATCGACCATGAACAGACGGAACATGTGCTGCAGCGACTCTTCCGCGACGGCGCGCACGCGCTCTTCCGGCCATTCGGGAAAACTCAGTCGCAGGTTGTGCTCCGCGCGGCGGCGGCGCTTCGCGCCGAGCCGGGCGTAGAGCGAACCGATCGCGCCGGCGGTATGCAGGTTCTGATCGACCGGAAAACACTGCATGAACGACGCCACGCCGCGTAGCGCGAGATACTGGCTGAGGTGCGTGAGCCGGGATGAAGCGCGTTTCTTCGACATGCGTTGATGACCGGCGCCGGGCGCGGCAACGGGAATGGACCGGGAAATCCGTTCATACCTTAGCGAAAGCACAAAAATATGCGGCCCCCAAAGGAGCCGCATGGACAATAGCCTGGTGGTGCCGTGTGCCGGTCCCGCACCGGGATCAAATCAGCGGGGCGTGTGGCCGATCAGGATCAGGAACCGATTGTGGTTGAGCACGGGAATCTGCGCATCGCGGGCCTGGCGGAAGAGTCGGAGGTACGTCTCGCGGGCCGCGCGCCGCTGGGCCCAGTCGTCGATCATCGCCTGCGTCGCGTCGGGACCGGGGGGGAGCGGTTCGGTCGGTTCCACGCCGAGCACCAGGAAGTCCAGGTCGCCCGGCAACTGGTCGCCGCTGATGATTTCACCGCCCCACTCCATGACCTGACTGCGAATGTAATCCGCCTCGGCCTGGGTGGCGCGACCATCGCCGTCGATATCGAAACGACCGTGCACGAGGAACTTGAACCGATAGTCGGGGTCGTACACCGCGTTGGCGATGACGTCTTCGGGGACAATCGGCCGGCCGGGAACGGATCGCACGACCTTGCAGGTGGCGGTGCGTTCGCCGACGTTGATGACCTGAATGCTGGCCTTGCCGCGACGCATCTCACCGGTCTGGGGATCAATGCGGATCGCGCTGGCGTTTTCGTAGACTTCGAAGGTCATCCCGAGAACGATCCGGTGGGCCCGTCCCCGGTTGATGAAGACCTGATCCCGCGCGCCGCTGACGTCGATGACGCGGCCGTCGACGAGTGTATCCGGGTCCTGCGCGCGAATTCGATCGGCGCTGACGCGCTGTTGAAGGTCATCCAGCCGATCGCGCAGCACCACGACTTCGCGGTTCAGGTCGTCGGTTTCGTTCACGAGTTCATCGATCCGGCCTTCGTAGCGATCCCGGAGTCGATCGACCGACTCCTCCATCGTGCGCTTGGTCTGGTTGAGCTCGTCAAGGTAGTCTTCCGCCGCAACCCGGTACTCTTCGATGCGGCTCTGTACGAAATCCAACTCAGCGCGGTGCTGCTCACGCATCGAGGCGATCTGCTGGTTGAGTTGCGCGACTTCGTTCTCACGTCGTTCGAGCTGGCCGGTCAGTTCGGCGAGCCGATCGCCACGCTGTTCGAGGGTGTTGTACTGTCCCTGCAGCACGTTGGCGACGACATCGTTTTCGCCGACGCCGAACCGCATGAGTCGGGACCGAGTGCGGTCGAGGGTCGCATTCGGATCGCCATCCACATAACGCATCGTGTCGCGAATCCGGCCGTCCAGATAAGCGGCGACGGAAACATTCTGCTGTGTCGCGCCGGCGACATGCCGCTGGAAGCGGTCCTGGTTCTGCTCGGCCGGTGCGATGAAGCGGTTGAGTTCGCGCTCGGCGCCCTCCCGGGCTTCGTTGGCTTCGGAGAGACTGGTGTAGAAGACAATGGCGACCACCAGCATCGCGACGGTGGTCATGATGAAGACGACCAGCGAGACGATGACGCCGGTGCCCGCTCCTGAACGAACTGCCATACGAAGTCTCCAATCAACGTGCCCGAGACTGCCACGGGGAGGACAGAGGGCGGATTCAAGGCGTGGTTGGGGGTGCCGCCGAAAACGGCCGAAACTTCAAGTGTCGCGAGATCGGCGGGCCCCGTCAAGCCGCCGGGGGCGCCGGCGTCGCCGTTGCGACCCTATGGTGGCGTGAATCCGCCCGGAGCGGCAAGTGACCCCGGCTCGATCCGGGCGGCCGGGAGGATCTCCGGGACCGGTTCCGCGGAACGGTTCACTGGGTGCCGAAGATCCGATCCCCCGCGTCGCCCAGCCCGGGCAGGATGTAGCCCCGGTCGTTCAGTTGCCGGTCCAGCGCGGCGGTGTACACCAGCAGGTCCGGGTGCGCCTCCCCCATCGCGCGCACCCCCTCCGGCGCGCAGACGAGACAGATCAGGCGAATATCCCGGCAACCGCGCTTCTTGAGCTCCCGGGCCGCGTGAATCGCCGATCCGCCGGTCGCGAGCATCGGATCGATCAGCAGGACGGGGCCTTCGGCGATATCCGGGGGATACTTGGCGTAGTACGCCACCGGCTTGAGCGACTGCTCATCCCGGTAGATTCCGATGTGTCCGACCCGGGCTTCGCTCATCACGTTCAGAATGCCGTCGGTCATGCCGATTCCGGCCCGGAGAATCGGCACGAGCGTGACGGGCCTGGCGAGCGCGGTGCCGACGGTCTTCTCCAGCGGGGTGACCACCTCGACCTCGCGGGTCGGGAACTGGCGGCTGACCTCGTAGGTCATCAATCCCGCGATCTCATTCAACAGCCGCCGAAACTGCAGGGTCGGCGTCCGGTGATCGCGCGCCTGCGTCAGCTTGAGCTGGATCAGCGGGTGACGGAAGACGCGCAGGTTCTCAAAGTCCTCGTGGGGCGTGGGCATGACGGGTCCGATTCTACCGGCGGTTTCAAGGCGCGCCGCCAACACCGATCGCGACGATAGCCAAAACGATCATGGCCAGAACCCAGATCAGAATCGCAACCAGGGGCAGGATGAGCAGGACCGTTCCGATGATGCCGCAGATCATGCCCGCCTGGGTCAACCCGCGCCCCTCCGGATCCATTGAACCGTGGTCCATCTTTCTCAGATCATCACGGCCTATGAGCCACGCAAACGGCCCGCAGATCGCGCAGGCGACGAGACTCACGATCCCCAGAACAAGCACCAGCGTCCCGCGGTGCGGCTCCGGCCGCGGCCCTTGCCCTTGCCCTTGCCCTTGATGGATTGGTGGTGACTGCATGCGCTTCTCCTTGATGAACCTATTCAGAGCATGGGGAAAAAGATTCCGTCAAACGATCCGATCATCCGCCGCCGGTCACTTCTGAAGAATCGTTTCGATCTGGTTCCATCGAACCGGTGTGGGTGCGCTGATCAGACCGATCGCCCCGGTCTTCCGGTGCGGTGGTGTGATGCGGTGAGACCCAGAGATACGCCCAGTTCATCAGAAAGAGCACGGCGAGCATCAGCACCAGCCGGCGACGCGCGCGCACGGTCAGATTCAAACGAATCCGGTGTGCGGTCAGCAGACGGA
>SKZB01000181.1 GCA_007127615.1 Phycisphaerales bacterium
CCGCTCTTCATCGGCGGACACTGGACACCGCAGCTGATCGAGTACGCCGGCGGCCGACATTCGCTGAACGCGCCGGGCTCAAAGTCACGTCAGATCAGCGCGGAAGAACTCCTCGCGCTGATGCCCGATCGGGTGGTCATCTGCCCGTGTGGCTACGACATCAAGCAAACCCTGAGCGAACTCAATACGCTCACCGAACAGCGCTGGTGGAAACTGCTGCCGGCCGTACAGGATGATCAGGTCGTCATCGTCGACGGCAACCAGATGTTCAACCGCCCCGGACCGCGATTGATTGATGCCCTGGAGTGGCTCAGCGGCTGGGTCAACGATCGGCCGGAACTGATCCCGATCGGCTTTCCGGTTCGTTCGGTAGCGCAGCCGTCCGATCTTCCGGCCCCGCCGTGATCGGCAACGCCAGTTCGTGGGCGCCGCTCCAGCGAATCAGAAGCTCCGTCTCCGCTTCGAGCGCGGCCACTTCCTCCACTCCCACCTCGATCATGCCCTGCCAGTCCGCGGGCGTGCGGCCGTCCCGCGCCCCGGCATTGCGCAACCGCCACTCCGTCACTTCCGCGCGGATGCCCGGCGGCGCTTCCACGGTGGGGCGTGGCGCGCGGGTTGTATCATCCCACTCATCCGCCCACGCCGAGCCGAAGAACGCGACCCGCGTGATGGTGTCAGCCGCAACCGCGACCTCGTTGCGGACGGCCCGAAGTCGCTGCGCCGGCCGGCCGATCGCGCGGACCGACAGTTCCACTTCGGGGTGGCCTTCCAGTTGTACGATCACACCGGCGTGACGGGGACCGACCCGCCGCAGTTCCAGAACCGCCCTCAACTCGATTTCCTCGCCCGGGCCGATGACCTCCCGATCCAGATCGGGCGTCATACAGCCGCAACTGGTGTGCACGTTCTCAATCCGAACCGGCTCACGCAATCGATTGCGCAGGCGGAAGGTATGCTCAACGGCTGCGAGTTCACCGTCGATCGTCACGAAACCGAAATCATGCTGGCGTTCACCGGTCAGGACCGGTCGGCCGATCATCAGCCAGTAGGCCAGGAGCAGAGCGCCAAGCACGAGTGCGATCACGCCGATGAACACCGCCACCCGGGTCTGGCTCGGGCGGGCGCGTTCCGCGGGAAGATCGGCCGGAGGATCCATCTTCATGCGAAAATTGTACGCACGGGTGCCGCGGCCGGGTTCGCGGCCGTCAGCACCGGCGATCCGATTTCACTTTGACGACGTCCAACGGCAAACGGGCGCATCGGCACTGCCGAATTGACAGTCCGGGGACCGGCCCATCCACCCATTCGGCGTCAAACCCGGCCGAATCCCCATGGTCCCACTGGCGCGAACTTTGCATCCTGTTTTTACGTGCAAGCGGTCGCGGTCCGGGCCCGTCGTTCCTTGCCGCTACCGGCGCACCACTCTCAGGAGGTACACCATGCGAATGGACCGATTCACGACCCTGGCCCAACAGGCGCTGGCCGATGCGCAGTCGCTGGCGCTGGAAAAGTCCCACGGCGAACTCTCGCCCCTGCATCTCCTCCGTGCACTCCTTGATGACCAGAATGCCATGGCGCGCTCGATCCTCGCCAAATGCGGCGTGAACGGGGAGCGCATCGCATCGATCGCCGGCAGTGAACTCGATCGCCTGCCGACGGTTTCCGGGGGGAGCGGGCAGCCGGCCACGGGCGCGCCGCTCATGGAGATTCTCACGACCGCGGAGCGGGAGGCGAAATCTCTTGGCGACTCGTACGTCTCCTCCGAACACCTCCTGCTCGCCCTTGCGGAGGTCAAGTCCGATGCCAAAGAGGTTCTTTCGGTCAACGGCGTGAGCCGCAAGGATCTCTTCAGCGCGATCAAATCGATGCGGCAGGCCTCGGGGGTGCAGAACATCAATGACCCCAATGCCGAGTCGACCTTCGAGGCGCTGAAGAAATACGGCATCGACCTGGTGGAAAAGGCTCAGCAGGGCAAGCTCGACCCGGTCATCGGCCGCGATGAAGAGATTCGCCGGTGCATGCAGGTTCTCTCACGACGCACCAAGAACAATCCGGTGCTCATCGGTGAACCGGGGGTGGGAAAAACCGCCATCGCCGAAGGCATCGCCACCCGAATCGTCAACGGCGATTGCCCGAACTCCATGCGTGAGTCGCGCATCGTCGCCCTCGACGTCGGCCAACTGCTTGCCGGGGCCAAGTACCGCGGAGAGTTCGAGGAGCGGCTGAAGGCCGTTTTGCGTGAGGTCACCGCCAGCGAAGGACGGGTCATCCTTTTCATCGACGAACTGCACACGATCGTCGGGGCCGGAGCCGCGGAAGGTGCGGTCAGCGCGGGGAACCTGCTGAAGCCGGCCCTCGCCCGGGGCGAATTGCGCTGTATCGGCGCGACGACGCTGGATGAGTTTCGCAAGCACATCGAGAAGGACGCGGCCTTCGAGCGGCGCTTCCAGCCGGTCTTCGTCGGCGAACCGTCGATCGAGGATACGCTGGCGATCCTGCGCGGTCTGAAGCAGCGCTACGAAGCCCACCACGGCGTGCGCATTCAGGACAGCGCGCTGGTCACCGCCGCCACGCTCAGCCACCGGTACATCGCGGATCGCTTCCTGCCCGACAAAGCGATCGATCTGCTCGACGAAGCGGCATCGAAACTGCGGATCGAGAACGACTCGATGCCGGCGGAACTGGACGAGTTGAACCGCCGGATCATGCAGATCGAGATCGAACGCGAAGCGCTCAAGCACGAAACGGATGAGAACTCGAAAAAGCGGATTGATTCCCTGGAAAGGGAATTGTCCGACCAACGCGAGCGCGAGAAGACCCTCAAAGCGCAGTGGGATGAAGAGAAATCCGAACTCGACGAGATCAAGAAGGTCAAAGCCACGATCGACGCCAAGCAGACCGAACTCGAACAGGCCCAGCGGCGCGGCGACCTCGAAACTGCAGCGCGGATTCAGTACGGGGAACTGCGCGAGCAGGATGAACGGCTTCAGGCGGCAGAGAGAAAGCTTCATCGACGGCATGAAAGCGGGCGCGGTATGGTCAAGGAGGAGGTCGACGCCGAACAAATTGCGGAAGTCGTCGCCAAGTGGACCGGCATCCCCGTGTCCAAACTGGTTGAAGGCGAGCGTGATCGTCTGCTGCGGATGGAAGGTGAACTGCAGGATCGCGTCGTCGGACAGGATGATGCCGTCCGCGCGGTCAGCGAGGCGGTTCGCCGGAACCGTGCCGGCCTGGGCGATCCGAAGCGGCCGATCGGCTCCTTCCTCTTCCTCGGCCCGACGGGCGTGGGAAAGACCGAGCTCTGCAAGACCCTCGCCGACTTTCTGTTCGACACGGAAGACGCGATGATCCGCATCGACATGAGTGAGTACATGGAGCAGCACGCGGTCGCGCGGCTGATCGGCGCCCCCCCCGGTTACGTCGGCTACGAGGAAGGCGGCCGGCTCACCGAGACCGTCCGCCGACGCCCCTACTGCGTAGTGCTGTTTGACGAGATGGAAAAGGCCCACCCCGACGTGTCGAATATCCTGCTGCAGTTGCTCGACGACGGGCGGTTGACCGACGGCCACGGCCGGACGGTTGACTTCCGCAACACGATCATCGTGATGACGAGCAACATCGGCTCGCAGAAGATCCTTGAGATGACCGAAGGTGGCGCCCTCGATATCGAAATCGAAACGCACATCAAGGAACTGCTGAAGAAATCGCTCCGGCCGGAGCTGCTCAACCGGATCGACGAGACGGTGATCTTCCACCAGCTCACGCCGGATGACCTGACGGACATCGTGGACATTCAAATCGCTTCGCTGACCGAGCGGCTCGCCGATCGCGGACTGTCTCTGGAACTGTCACCCGGCGCCAAAGCCGCCCTGGCCGAAGAGGGCTACGACCCGCAGTTCGGCGCCCGGCCGCTCAAGCGTGTGATTCAACGGCGGATTGAGAATGCCATGGCGACGCGGATTCTTGGGGGCGAGTTCAATCCGGGCGATCACATCGAGATCACCTGGGAAGGCGGAGATTTCAGCCTCCGGCGGTCCGGCGAGACGCAACCGATCCGCGGATGAAGCCGGACGCCTCGAACCGTCGCTTCCCGACGTTTCGTCCTTGACTGGTTTGTGATGAAGTGCCCAATCAAGGAACAGGCCGCTCCCAATTGGGAGCGGCCTGATCAGTTATTCTTTCTTTGTCTCTTGCCTTGTCCCTTGCTGTCTCTGGTGGCGCTCAGGGGTGAAGCCCGGAAGCAGAGCTTCGCGACAACAAGACTCAGGCCCGAAGACTCAGGCCCGACGGCGACGCATGCCGAGCAGTCCGGCGATTCCGAGCAGCGCCAGGGCGCCGGGGGCGGGAATCACGGTGTTGATCTGCGACATTCGGAAGTCAGCGCCCAGACCGGCATCGAAGTCGAAGCTCACCGAGGAGATCGATGACAGATCGATCGAGCCGATTCCGGCAAAGTCGTTGAAGTCGAAGAACGCAGACTGAGCACCGACGGAGGTCAGCGCGAGCGTCAGCGAGGCACTGTTCATGCCGTCACTGATGGTGGCGGTGATCGGAAGGTTGGCAGCGCTGCCAAAGTCAAACGCCAGAAAATCAATATTCAGGCCGATCTGGTTGCTGAAGTCGCCATTCAGACCGGCGCCGCCGGCGTCATAGAGCAGCCCGAGCTGACCGGATGCCTCTGACGTGCTGCTGTAGTCAAACAAACCCGGCATCACAAAGATGTTGATTCGCAGATCATCGAGACCGGGAAAACCCGCTGAGGTCAGGGTGACATCGGTCTGACGGGTGCCGCCGAAAACGTTGTTCAGACCGGACTCATTGACCGTCAGGGTGTTCCCGACGGTATCGGCCGTCAGCGGCCAGGATGCCTGAACATCACTGAAATCATCGATGATAATCGATGCTTCGGCGTCGCTGACGAAACCAATCGCGGTCAACGAAAGAACCGTCGTTGCAACCGACAATTGAACACCACGGACAAGAACGTCTGATCTCATGTGATTCTCTCTTTCTTTCTCTTGGTCCCGGATCTCTCCGGGAAAGTCTCTCTCGGTTATTCCAAGCCACCTGAAGCCTGGCCATCTGAACCGGTCTCTCCACCCGGCGCCATCCTGACCTTCGTGCCGGAACCGGTGGCGGATGCACACAAGCGCCAATAACATATACCACGAATCAGGTGCAAGCAAGGAACGAGTCGTATCTTTTCACCACCTTGGTACGGGCCATCGAAAAAGAGTGAAGCGACACCGATCAGAACGCTATCAAGCTGACCCGGACACCCATCTCAACCCGAACAGTTGCGTGATCGAGCGGAATCACGTAAAGTCCCTGCCGGTTATGGTGTCCGCAGCGGGACCGAAAAAATTCGGCCCCGGGGACTTGAAAGGGAAGACGGTGAAAATCCGTCACGGACGCGCCGCCGTAACGGGCTGCCGGTGATGCCGGCCGCCGCATTCGAAATGCCACTGCCCGATCCGCAACGGAGCCCGGGTGGGAAGGTGAATGCGGCCAATGCCCGAAGTCGGAAGACCTGCCGTAACCAGTTGGCGTGGCCCTCGCGACTCAGGGGTATGGCCGTTACGGATTCAGGGTGCCGGTCCGTTCCCACCGGCCTTCCACGTAACGTTTTCATGCGCGAGGCCGAACTCGGTGATCCATTCGGGAGCCGTTCCGCGCGCAATCGGAACGAAACAGGAAGGAAAGTAGAACGATGAAAGTACGTATCTCACTCGCGGCCGGCGCGATCGGTCTGGGCCTGTTCACCGCCGGTCTTCGGGCCGACGCCATCGTCGTCGATCCGATCGAGGTCGGAACCGGCCCGTTCAGCTCGTTCGTGCAGATCGACTTCGAACAGGGTGAAACCTTCGTGTTCGAGGTGTTCTATAGCGACGTGGCGGAAACGACCGGCTTCGATCTCCTGCTCACCCTTGAAGAGACCAGCTCGCTCGGATTCGAGATCGAGTATGACATGTTCGCGTTCGGCCCGTTCGTCACCGGAATCGGATTCAACGATATCTTCGAGAGCGGTGATGGCAGCGGCGGGCAAGGGTTCTGGGGCTACTGGGCCAAGACGTCAATGGATGAATCCTGGAGTTTTCCCGGCGTCGGCACCGGCGACAATCTCGTTTCCGACGGATCGTGGGAGGGCTGGGTCTTCGGCACCGGCCTCGCGCCAAAGGACGTCATCATCCCGGCGCCGGCCGCCACGGCGGCGCTGGGCGGGCTCCTCATCGGATACGGTCGACGGCGGCGGCAAGCGTGAGGTCTCACGACTTCTGTTCGCCGAAGCGATCGCCAATCACCGACCGAGAAAAGGAGTTCCATTCGTGAAACATCTGTCACAACAATCCAGGCCACCGGCATCACGCTGGCACGGGCTGACCGGGCTGATCGCGGCCGCCGGGGTTCTCCCGGCGGCGGTTGCCGGGCCGGCCGAAGCCGGTGAGGTCTCACCGTACGCCACCCAGGTGGTTTCCTACGATCCCGGCTCACCCGCCCCGCCGCTGAACGACCCCACGCTCGCCCTCGGCGAACCGACACGCGAAACCGGATTCGGCGGCTTCGTGCAGGTCGTCAGCCCCTTCTACCCCGCGTTTACGAACATCGTTTCCATCGGGCCGGGCGGGCACCTGACGCTCGCCTTCGACACTCCGATTACAAACGATCCGAACCACCCCTTCGGCATTGATCTGATCGTTTTCGGTAACTCGTTCTTCACCGACACCGCCTTCCCGAACGGCGTGGTGGGCGGGCTGTTCGAGGACGGCGGGCTGATCGAAGTCAGTGCCGATGGCGAAACATGGTTTGTCGTCCCGAAGATCAAAGCCGATGGCCTTTATCCGACGCTGGGATATACCGATGCCGGCCCCTACGACACGGCGTCGGGGCGGATCGAAACCGATTTCACCCGGCCGATCGATCCGTCGCTGACGATGGTTGATTTTTTCGGCCTGACCCACGAGGAAGTCGTGGAAATCTATAGCGGATCCGGCGGCGGCGCGGGGATCGACCTGACCGCGGTCGCGGGTGTCGACGAGATTCTCTACGTGCGCATCAGTCACGGGGAAGGCGCGTTCGGCACCGTCGAAGTTGACGCGGTCTCACGCACTTTTCCTCAGGTCTTTGCCGATCTCAACGGTGACGGCGTTGTCAATGTTTTCGACCTCCTGCTCCTGCTGGAAAGCTGGGGGGTTCCGGGCCCGGGCGCTTCGCCGGCAGATCTGAACGACGATGGCGTGGTCAACGTCTTCGATCTCCTCCTCCTGCTCGAACACTGGGGCTGAGCTTTGAGGTGGATGGGCACGATTGTGCTGACTGGAGTTGATTCATGGTGATGTGCAAACGGACGCCATCACGTTCCGGCGGCTTCACGCTGGTTGAACTTGTTGTGACGATCAGCGTGATTGCGCTGCTCATCGGCCTCACGCTGCCGGCACTTTCGAGTGTCGGCAGCGCCGGCCGGGGCGCACAGTCCGGCAGCAATCTCCGGCAGATGGTGATCGCCGCCCAGAGCTACGCCAATCTGCACCACTGGTTTCCGCCCGCAGTGCAGTACGGTGTCGTCAACGGCAACATGCACAGCCGGGCCTGGGACTGGGAAACGACATTCGGGGGCGAACTCATCGGGCCCGGACCACTCTGGGAGTTCACCGACCATCCCGGTGAAGTGATGCAATGCCCCGGCTTTGATGGCGACGCCAACGCGCCCGGTGACCCCTATACCGGTTACAATTACTCCGTCTATCTGGGCGGCGAACAGGTCTTCAATCAGCATCTGACATTTTACCGGGGCGCCCGGCCGAACGCGGTTCGCCGGCCGTCACGGTGCGCCATGTTCGGCCTCGGCGGGTATGCCGGCGGCGCGAACAAGTTCATGCGGTCGCCGCAGCACCAGGCAACCGATGTGCTCCCATCACTCGGCCTGCCTGAAGTGTACTCCGGCGCGCAGGCATTTCGGTTTCGCGGCCGCACCCTCGTCGCTTTCGTGGATGGTCATGTCGCCCGGCACCGTCAACCGCACCGGGGGGTGAGTTACAACGAGGCCCTTCTCCAACAGATGGACTATCCGCGGAACGGATTTCTCTCTGACGACCACAGCGCCTACGCTCCCCAATGAGCGAACAACGGGATGAGCCAATCATGGTTGATCGCTGCGTCTGCTTTGACGTCTCATTTCGACGACTCAAGCAACTGGCGGATGAACGCAATGCCGATTTCGACGAACTGCAGCGCACGTTCGGGTGCGGTCGCGGTTGCGGGATGTGCGTTCCGTACATCAGGGAAATGCTTCGCACCGGCGAGACCGTGCTGCCCCTGCGACCGGAGTGGAATCCATCGGTCACCGATTCACCCGCGCCGAAGTGATTCGCACGCCGTATGATGGCGAGCATGAACGTTCCGCAACCATTCGAATACGCCGGCCGGCACGGCAAACTGCGCGGCTGGTTCAATCAGGCCGCCTCCCGTCATCACGATCCTCTGCCGTGCGTACTCCGGATTGATTGCCCCGGCATCTCCGGGGCGTTGCCGGATGGCATATGGACGGAACTGATCACCGGACTGATCGACCAACAGATTCACGTGGCGCAGTTCACGCCGTCCGATCCGGCCGTGGCGGGTCGCGAACGCGATCAGATCCCCCACGACAGAGAATCCGATGCGTCGGAGGCGGGTTTCGATCCCGAATCATGGGTAAGCGATACGAAGGAGGTACTGGCTCAGTTGTCGGCGTCGTATCCGATCGGGAGGGATCGGATCGGCCTTCTCGGGATGCGGCAGGCGACCGGCATGCTCCTGGATGAATCGGTCAGGGAACTGGCGTTGGAGTGTGCCGCGTTCATCATGCCGGAATTCTGTCAACCCGTGGTGACGCCCCCCGCATCGTCCGACGATGTCGGTGCCGGAGCCCGGAATCATCTCGAATCACGCGGCACGCTCTACACCGGGGCGGAAGTCGATGCGGCCTCCCTTGAGGAGTTGAGTCCCCCCGCCGTCGAAACGATGCGCGAAACGGACGTGTTGCTCGTCGCCGGCGCCGCGGCGGAGGAACCCGATGCCGCCGCCGAACAGATGTGGTGGATGCAGACCCAACTCATGGCCCTCGGCTGGCCGACCACACACGATTTGA
>SKZB01000338.1 GCA_007127615.1 Phycisphaerales bacterium
ACACCGCTCGAGCTCCACCCGCTGCAGCGCAACCGATTTCTCCCACGCTTCGGAGTTCGGCGAAGCCATGTTGATCAGATAACTGTTGTGACTCACCACGCGCACGGGTTCATCGGGCCGATCGAACGTGTCCCACTTCATCTCGGCAAGCGTTTCGAGCCACTGCCCGCGTTCATCTTCCGCAAGCGGCTTGACCGACCACTGACGCTGGTTCTTGGTGAAGACCTGAACGCAATCGAGCTTGAGGGCCCGGGCCTCATGGAGCGCGTTCGTCATCGAGCCGGCAATGGAGAGGTGGGAGCCGAACATGGGCGGACATGGTAGCGGCGGAGGCACATCGTGGTGCCGCGGACGCGAGGCGCGAAAAGAGCGCCTCCCCCTTGCGCCTATCAACGTGACCGGTGATCAACCGGATCACGGAGTCTTCGGCAGGTTCACCGGCAAGGTCCAGTCCCGGTGGTCGGCCTGGTTGGCCCAGTGGCGCATGTCGCGCAGTTCGGATTCATTCAGCAGGCCGACGTGGCCGTCCATGAACGCGGTGACCGCCCGGCCGGAATGGCGCAGGGAAACGAAACCGTAATCGGCCGGTTCACTCGCCGTGGAGTACTCATTCGGGCTCCAGCGTTCGGAGTCGGCCAGATCGCTGAAGCGGGGTGAAAGCACGCGGTAGTGACCTTCGATGACCGGGCCGACCGCCACGCCGTCGGAGAACTCTCTCGCGCGGGCGGAGGTGAACACGAGCAACTCTTCCGGCCGGCGCACCTCGGAGACCGTCTCGACCCAGAACCGCCCGAGGAGCGCGGCCGGGTTGAGCGGGCCGCCGCTGCCGCCGGGAAGAAACGCGTAGCCGTTGGCGCTGTGATCGCCCCCGATCCATTGTGTGTTGAGACCGAGCGAGGGGTAGAGCGAGGAGAGGTAGATGGACATGCCGTACTGCTCCTGCTCGTACTCGTCGATCTTCTCCCGCATCTGGTTGGTGTACAGGCCGCGGAAGTTGTAATCGAGATACGGCGCGAGCCGCCACGGATAGCGTTTCATGCTGATGACCGGCTGGGGATTGCCCAGCGGCCCGGTCTGCGAGATGGGATTGCCGGACTGGTCATACGCCTCAAGTCCTTTGCTCGGCGGAAAACCGGTCAGGACGCGGCCGCGGTTGGCGTTGGCGTAGGCGTGATAGCCGACCATGAGTTGGCGGGCCGCATTGCTCTCGTTGGTGCGGTCGGCCGAGAGGCGGAGGGCGCGAAGGCCGGGCATCAGGAGACCGATCAGCACCGTAATGATGCCGATGACGACGATCAGCTCGATGATGGTAAACCCCCTCCGCCGGGCGCTGCGCGGAAGCCGGTCCGGGGCCGAGCGGCCTAAGCCATTGTCAGGCATGAAGTTCTGCATTTTTGTGCGCCCGTCGGGAAGGGGTGGACGTATGAGAGAAACAAGAGCGGCGATCAAGAAATTTCGGCGGACCATCTTTGCATTCCGCCGTTTGGGTGATACTGTATCGTCATTGCGACTCAATCTCAACTAGTTCGTGTCAATCCAGGAGTCGCCAATCAGGGCTGTCATGTGGGCAAGGATCGATGCAGGAGCGTTCCGGAATCGGCGGGGGCGAAACGGCTCTGCCATTCATTCGTCCCCAGGCGGCGAATGGTTCACGAAATCATTGAGGACGCAAGATGGAAATTTACGGAATCACTGACGCGAAGGAAGGCGGACGGATGCGGCGTCGGGGGATCGGCCGGTCGTGTCTGCTCGGGTTCGCCCTCGCGGGCGGCTTGATCACCGCCCCGACCGTTGCGGAAGAAATCATTGAGTTCACCGCGGAGAAGCCCACACTCGACCGGTGGAACTATCCCTTCAACCAATCGCCCGGTGTCCGCGAACTCGCCAGCATCTGGGGGGCGACCATTCCCGGAGAACCCAACGGTTTCAGCCCGGAATTTGATAATCGCGATGCGCAGTTCCACGTCGGCTTCGTCACCGATGAGGACATTCCGGCCGACCTCGGTCCGGAGAGCTATCACATCACCGAAGCGGTGGTCACGATCATGATCGGAACCAACAACACGTTCCGGTACGACCCGACGTACGACATCTGGCAGAGCTACCTGCCGCCGAATCACCCTGACTTCGCCCCCGACGACACGAGCGGTCGGCCGATCGAACTCTACGGCGTGGGTTTTCGAAACGGTTTCGACGCGCTGAGCTACACCGAGACGACCGCGTATTCAACGATCAGCCCGTTCGGCAAATTTGTGCGCACCACCTACGCGATGGATTTTGACGCGCAGGGTGAGCCGCGCGATGTCAGCAACAACATCGATGAGATGTTTGATCCCTCGCCTTTCGCCATCGGTCAGACCGACACCGTTGCGCCGGGTGCGTTCGTGCCCCAGTTGACGGTCTTCACCTTCACGATCGACGTCGAAGATGAATTGATCCAGAACTACCTCCGCGCGTCACTCGACCTCGGCATCGTGCACTTCATGTTTTCATCGCTGCACGCCACGTCGGACCCCGCGGACACCGGCGATTTCAGCAGCACGTTTCCCGAGATCCTGACGAAGGAAAACCTGTTCGTACTGGTCGGACTCGCCGACGCATCACAATTGTCGTTGACCGTCGAGATCAAGGACGATTCGGGTGAACCGGGCGTGATCGGCGATCTCAACGGTGACGGGGTTGTGAACGTCTTTGACCTGCTGCTCCTGCTCGAGCAGTGGGGCGTCTGCGCCGATCCGGAGAACTGCCCGGCGGACCTCGACGGCAGCGGCGCGGTCAACGTCTTCGACCTGCTGATCCTGCTGGAGAACTGGGGATGATCTCGGAGAGAGAATGACGGGACCGGATCGGAGATTCGAACTTCGGGGAAAGAAGTGTGGGGCGCCGACATCGTGGGGGGATCGCTTCCCTGGCGGAGCACGGTTCGTCAACCTGTCCCACGCTCATCGGCACTCAATCAAGAAGGAGAAAGCACGCATGCAAGTCAAGAACGTACTCATCGGCACACTGGCCCTTTCCATCACGGGCGTCGCGGCCGCGGCGACGACGCCGTTCACCGAATCATTCGGCGGCGGCAACGCCAACTGGGGCGGCGGCGCCGACTGGCAGACGTTCGCGCCGCTCGACTGGACGGCGACCGGCGGTCACGACGGCGGCGGATTCGTCAGCACCACGAATAACTTTGCGGATTTTACGCCCGGCGGATTCCCGCTCACCCTCTTCCGCGGCCAGGACAACTTCGGCAGCAGCGGCGGCAACTTCGAAGGGGACTGGCTCTCCGGCGGTATCGTCGATTTCAGATTCTGGGTTCGTCACGATGCCGACGTGGCGCTCGACTACTTCGTGCGCTTCACGCCCGTCGGAGCGAACGCGCCGTCCATGAACCTGTTCTTTGATCAACCGGTTCAGGGGGGCGAATGGACCGAACTCAGTCTGGTTGTCAGCCCCGACAACGACGACTTCGTCGTCGGCGGCGGCCCCGGAACGTTCGGGAGCGTCTTCGGGAACCTCGGCAAGATTCAGATCGGCGCCGACGTCAGCGATCTGGCCGGCATCGACCAGGAGTTCACCTTCGATCTCAGCGAAGTGTCGATCAACATCCCCGCACCCGGCGCGCTGGCGGTCTTCGGCCTGGCGTTCGCAGCACGGGGCCGACGGCGCACGAACTGATCCCGACGATCATCAGTCAATTCGAAGAGTCATAAAACGAACAAGCCGCCCGGTGATCGGGCGGCTTGTTCGTTGTCCATGTACCTTGATGTTTTCACCTTGATGTCTGGTTGCCTCACTCACGCTCCGGCGCTCAATACAACACCATCGCGGCGCTGGAGACCATGACCTGGCCTTTGTCATCGTACGCCTGCCGGTAGTCGATCAGTTCGACCGTTTCGGGTGCCGTCAACTGCAGCAGTGCGGTCATGTTGCCGACGCTGCACCAGCGCGTGGGGTTCTTGTTCCACTTGATCGCGCTGAGGAATTCATCCGCATCGCCGGAGATGAACTTGCCCATCATCTCACGATCGTGCTGTTCGACATCGGTGCGGCGTTGTTCATCCACGGGGCGCGGCTCGCCGAACTGCGGGCCGACGTGACTCAGATCGCTGGAGGCGACGAAGAACGTGGTGCCGCCCACTTCATCCAGAACGGCCCGGAGCCCCTCTACAAACTGATCGCCCGTCACGCGGCCTTCCTCTTCGATCATCTCGGTGAGCGGATCGGGGAGCAGGGCCGCGACGACCGGCACATCGCCCCAGATCGCCTGCAGCCAGGGCAGATGGAGTTGGATGGAGTGTTCCGGCATGTGGTCGATCTGATCGACAATCAACGGACGGCCGAACCGCTCGACGAGTTTCTCCGTCACCCCTTTGTCGGGCGGGCAGATGCCCATCGGACTCTGGAAGCCGTGCTCGGTGCCGACCACACCGTCGCCGAGCCCGAAGTGATTCGTACCGAGAATCACGACCCGATCCGGTTTGGGCTGATTGCGCAGACCGTAGTACGCCGCGGCGTAGTTCGGCCAGCCGCGCTGGTAATCCAGATGCGGCGCGACGATCGCGCGGGCCGTGCCTTCCAGTTCCGGATCTTCGGTCTGGTCAAAGTATTCGTTGATCGCCTTGCGGCAGGCGTCCGCATTCTCACCCAGCGAGCCGGCTGCGTGCATCGGGAAGTACCCCTGCTTTGCGATCTCGTTCTTGATGTCCTCTTCCATCTTCTCGAACGTTGGTCCCCAGAGCAGACCGACACTGTCCAGCCCCTGAACGAGTTTGATGAACTGATCTTCCGGCGCGTTGATGAACTCGCAGATTTCCTTGACCGTCTTCTGGCCGCGCAGAAACTGCAGCGCCTGAGCGACGTTCGGCGGGACGACCATGGTCTGCTTGCTGATCATGCAGGGGTCGCGCAGCGCGACGAACTGCTTGCCGTCCTTCTGAACCGGGATCGGCTGAATCGGGCGGAGATTGGGCTTTTCAATGTGTTCCGGCAGGGATGAAGTTGACATGAGTCGCTCGCTCGGGTGAGAGTCGTCAGAGTTCCAGATTGAAGAATAAAGGCAAGCGATCGTAGCGGATTCCCGCCCGGCGGAACAGGGTCCGCGTTCCCCTCCCGCAATATTCCGTGCCGCTTCCCTTCGTCGTTTCATCATCCCGCCGAACTGCGTTACGCTGCGAGCGATGAAAGCGCTGGTCCAACGCGTTTCCGAAGCATCGGTCACCGTCGAAGCGGACTCCTATCACGCTGCGATCGGCCCCGGCTTGTGCGTCCTGCTGGGGGTCGAGCGGGGCGATACGTCCGATGATGCGGCATGGATCGCCGGCAAACTCGCGCGTTTGCGCATCTTCCGCGACGACGAGGATCGCATGAACCGATCCGTTCGGGAGATCGGCGGCGAGATCCTTCTGATCAGCCAGTTCACCCTCGCGGGGGATTGCCGGAAGGGCAACCGGCCGAGCTTCGTTCGGGCCGCGCCGCCGGAGCTCGGGGCGCCGCTCTACGAGGAAGTCGCCTCGCACCTCCGCGAGAAGCACGCATTGCCCGTCAAAATGGGTCGCTTCGGCGCGATGATGCAGGTCGCGCTGGTCAACGACGGCCCGGTCACGCTGATGGTCGAACGAACGCCCGGATCATAGTCATTCGTTTCAATGGGCCGGCGGAGCGGCGATGGCTCTCGCCGGAAGCGCCCTCCGGTGTACTCCACGAAAAAAGAGCCCGACGCTGTAAACAGCGAGCGGGCTCCTTGTGGGGGGGCTTGTGTGGGTGCCCGACCATGGGCACTACCATCCTTTTCGTAGAAATAAACTCCGCGGATGCGGGGCTTATTCAAATTTCGAGAAATTGATCGGGGCTGATATTTTGGCGCCGAGAATCGACGGATTCATCGTGTGCCCAGGCGTTCAAGGACCGCCTGCATATCCGACCAGACCTGACGCCGGGTTTCGGGGGTGTAGTTCCGCAGCAGATACGCCGGGTGGAAAGTCGGCATGACGGGGATGGCCAGTCCGCGCGCTTCGTCGACATATTCCGCCCACTGGCCGCGCAGGCGGGTGATCCCCACCGTGGTGCCGAGCATCAGCTTCGTCGCCGGCCCGCCGAGCGTCACGATCACCTTCGGCCGGATGATCTGCATCTGCCGGACGAGGTACGGCGAGCAGGCGTCCACTTCCGGTTGCAGCGGGGTGCGGTTGTCCGGTGGTCGCGATTTCAGCACGTTGGCGATGTACACCGCCTCCCTTGAGAGCCCCATCGCCCGGATGATTTCATCGAGCTTCTTGCCGGCCCGCCCGACGAACGGCCGGCCGGTCCGGTCTTCCTCTTCGCCCGGCGCCTCGCCGATGAACATGAGATCCGCTTCGGGATTGCCCTCCCCGAAGACCATCTGCGTGATACTGTCGATCTGCTCGGTGCAGTGGGGGCACGAGGCATCGTGTTCGCGTCGAAGCGCTTCGAGGGCGGCGGCGGCGCCATCGGCCTCCCCGGTTGGCGCGTTCATCGCGGGCCGAGTCGACGGTGGAGCCATGGGTTCCGGCGGATCGATCGATGCGGAATGATCGATCGCGACGGGCAGAAAATCCACGCCGAAGCAACGTGACGTCTCCGCGTGTTGTCGAAGCACTCGCCGGGGATCACTCATGCCGGCAGTGTATCACGTCGCCGCGCGTGCGATTACGCCGCGCGGATCGGGTCATGCGGGGCCCGGCCTCGCCGAAGGGTGATTCTTTCCTGAGCCGTACCGCGCTCAAACCTCTCCAGCCCTGGATCATCCTCCCGCCCTCTGATCTCCGGAACGTGGGGCGATTCCTGATCATCGGCGGTGGCCGCGGCGGCATCCGGTTCGGTGAACAATCGCGGCTGCAGCGCGAGCAGCCGGGCAACGTCGTTGGGATCGTGATCCCGCTCTTGCATGAGCGTGAGAAGCAGGTGATCGAAACTGCCGCGGCTGATCACGACGGCGGCGGGGCTGAGACCCGCGCGGGTTGCGCAACGTCTCAGGTGCCGGTGCTCCCTCCGGCCGAGCCCGAGCCGGCGGGCAAGATCGCGTTCGAGCCGACGACGATCATCACACCACCGGCGCAGCGGCGGCGCCAGCACGATCGCGCCGAGCACGGCGCCGATGAGGACGCACAATGCCGCGATGGTCATTCCCGGATCAACCGAGCCGAGGAACAGGTCTCCGATCAGTAATACCGGACCGCTCATGCGTGTCCCTTCCGTTCAGGATCGACCGGCGCCGGGACCACGACGCCCGGGTATTTTTCTTCGGCGCGAAACTCGTCTTTGCGCAACTCATCGGCCCGCCGCATGAGAAAGTTCGCCGCGGCTTCGGCGCGGGTGCGAACGATCGGCTGGGGATCGTTGGCCGCGAGGTGACGCAGTTCATCCCGGACCCGGGCCAGTTCGTTCGGCTCCGCGGGGCAGAAGCGGCTGAGCCAGATTCCGCTGATGCGGTGGAGCGGATTCCGGTCGCCGCGCATTCTGGTTTCCGCCTCGGCGCTGCGACCGGGAACAATCGGCCGCACGGCCCGAATGGCGTTGGCGCGCACGCGGTTATCGCTGGCGTCGATCAACGGGGTGATGAGCGGCAGCATCGCCGGGTCGCGGCGCTTCTCGATGGCTTCCACCGCGTTGGCGCGCACCCGGCGATCGTGATGCCGAAGCGCCGCCCGCAACCCTTCGACCGCTTCTTCACGATCCGCATCGAAGAGCACGCTCACGGCCGCCGCGGCCACGTGCGCATCCGGCCCGTGGAGGAGGGGAACGATGTACGCGCACGTCGCATCAACCTCTCCGAGTCGGCGCAGCAGATCCAGAATCATGATCCGTTCCGCACGCGGCCCGCGCCGAAGGTGCGCCGCACAGCCGGAGAGAAACGAATCACGGTCCTCCCGCATCAGGATCCGCGCGCGCCACTGCCGTTTCAGCAACGAAAGGTCCGGCAGTTGCCCGAAGAACATTTCGAGATTCGATCGGCCCGGCATCGGCTCCGGGTGAACGAGCCGCACCGTTGCGGACCGACGCGCCGTGCGCGCCACGACCGGGTGGTGATCCCGCTCGTAGCGTCGGCGGGCGCGGTCGGCTTCGTCGCCCCGGAAACGGCGGAGATGGAGAACGCATTTCAGGCGCGCCACCGGATCGGACAGGGCGATGCCGTCCCGCAGGTACGCCAGGCGAATGGACGTCCGCACACCGAGCGAAGCGATGTAATCCGGCAAGTGCCGTTGGGCGCGCGGGTTCAGTTCGGTGGCCAGTGCGAGGTCGGGCAGGGCGCGGCCGGGATGATGCAGCTGTTTTAACGCCCGCCGCCGGGCCGGCGCGTGCAGCAGGACGCCTTCATGCAGCAGCGCGTTCCACTGCTCCACGCTGTGTAGCGTGTGCAGATGACGCGTGACGACGTGACCCAGCGGATCGCGGCCGGCCCAGACGAGAAGATTGCGGCAGACGTCCGGCCAGCGGGTTCGGCTGGGCACCCGGCGCAGCGCGAGCATGCCCGGCTCATCGCCGACTTCGAGCGCGTTTCGCAGGGCGGGTCCCGGTCGCGCGCAAGCCAGCGCGACGGCCAGCAGTGCCGCGGTCTGGCGGTGCTCCGCCCCGGACCGCAGCGTCTCCGCCAGGGCGCGATCGAGCGGGTCGGCGATGCGCTCGTTCGGCCGCGCGCGACCGATCGGGCCGAGCGCGCGGCGCGTGCAGTCCAGGAATAGGTCAGCGGTGGCCGACGCGAGGCCCCGGTCGCTGCTCTTCAGCCAGGGGACCATCCCCGGCAGGGCCGGGACGGCCTCGAGGCCGGCGCTGCGGCCGAGCTCGAGCAGGTGACGGCGCGTCCCGGGCATCCGCGCATGATCGGTCAGGCGCGCGAGCCGTTCGCCGGGCACGTTGAGCCGTCGCCGGAACGATGCGGGGACGCGGTCAAGGTGCCTGATCAGCGCGACCAGGCCGATGATTTCATCGGTTTCGACCAGGGCGCGCGCCAGTTCGGGGGCTTCATCCGGCCGGGCGTGCTGCAGCGCGTGCC
>SKZB01000397.1 GCA_007127615.1 Phycisphaerales bacterium
AAGTGAATCGCGCGGACCGCCGAGGTTCCCCGCGTGGCATCGAGCAGCCGCTGGAGGTCGAACCGGTCCGGCTCCTCGGAGATGCGCTGTTTCGCCGCCATCGCGTACATCTGCAGTTCCGCCAGATCGCCGTGGGTCGGATCGGGGTGAACCCGGCGCAGGATCGGTACGTGCAGGTCCTCGAACAGCCGCGCGAGCGCCTCGTTCGCCTCGACCATGAACATTTCGATGATTTTGTGCGTGTAGGCATCGTCTTCCGGAACGGCATCGACCACGTGGCCGTCATCATCGAAGACCAGTTCGACCTCCGGCAGGTTGAGCACGATCATGCCGTGCTTGTGCCGGCGCTTCTGAATGAGGCGGGCGAGCTTGTTGCTGAGCTGAAGTTTTTCGATCAGCGCATCGGTGTAACTCGCATCAGTTCGCGCGTGCTTGCGGGCTTCCTTCTGATCACCGTCGATCAGCGCCTGCGCTTCGAGATAGGTCAGGCGCTTGGCGGATCGGATGACCGTCGAGGCGACGCGCTGGCTGATCACGCGGCCTTTGCCGTCGAGCGTGATGAAGGCGGACTTGGCAAAGCGGTTCACACCCTCCTGAAGCGAGCAGACGCCGTTGGAGAGGACCTCCGGCAGCATGGGGATCACCAGCCGGGGCAGGTAGACGCTCGTGCCGCGCAGTTTGGCTTCCTTGTCGAGTTCGGAATCGGGGCGGACGAAATGCGAGACGTCCGCGATGTGCACGCCGAGCGTGTATTCATCCGCCTTGGCGTCGTACTCGAGCGAGATCGCGTCGTCGAAATCCTTCGCGTCCGGCGGATCGATCGTGAAGATGAACCGCTCGGTCAGGTCTTCGCGGTCCTTCCACGGGCCTTCGGCCTCCTGGTCGAACGCCTTGGAGACCTTTCTCGCCTCGTCGACGATGGCGTCGTCAAACTCGGTGCGCAGGCCGTGGGCTTCGATCACCGCGGCGGTTTCCACATCGGGGCGGCCCGCCTCACCGAGCACCTTCACGATCACGCCCTCCGCGAGGTACCGTTGGTCGGGGTAGTGCACGAGGTCGATGACGACCTTGCTGCCTTCTTTGGCGTTCTTCGCGTGGGGGTCGCGGATCAGGACGGGATCGTGAATCGATCGGCCGTCGGGCTCGACGAACCAGTTGGCGCCGTCCTTGAAGAGCGTTCCGACGAAGTGATCCTGACCGCGTTCGATGACCTCGACGATCCGTCCGACGAAACCCGATCGCCCGCCGCCGCCCCGGCCGCGCCCGCCGCGGACGACCTCGGCCCGGACGCGGTCGCGTGAGACCGCCCCGCCGGTTTCGCCCGGCGGAACGAAGAGATCGCCATCCCGAAACTGCTGATCGGGAATCACAAACCCGAAGCCGCGCTCGTTCAAGCGAAAACGGCCGGTGACTTCATCGGGAAAGTTCGGCAGGTGGACGAGCCCGCCCGGGTCGACCTCGATCTTCTTCTCTTTGCGCAGCAGGCGGATCGCTTCGTCGAAAGCGTCGCGTTCCTCACTTTCCACCCGCAGATCGCGGGCGATCGCGCCGATGGTGGACGGCTGGTAGTTGCCGTGGGCGAGGTGTTCGAGAATTCGGGCGGTAAATCGCAGGGGCATGAAAATAACCTTTCGGCCGCATCGTAACAGGGATCAGGGCGATTCGAATCGGCCCGGGTTCCCGAAAGCGCGGCATCTGGTACCATCTCGCGCATGATCGAGACCCGGCGGACCATCCCCGTGATGCTGAGACGGCTGCCCGTCTTCGGGCTGATCGCCCTGGTCGTCTTTGCGTCCGGGTGCGTTCGGAGGACGATCACCATCACCTCCGAGCCGCCCGGGGCGCTGGTCTGGGTGAATGACCGAGAGATCGGTCGCACGCCGGTCGATTTCGACTTCCTCTACTACGGACGATACGACGTGCGTCTCGAGCGGGACGGCCACGAGCCGCAGATGACCCTCGGTGAGGCCAGGCCGCCGCTGTGGGACTCCATTCCCTTTGATTTCGTGGCGGAACTGGCGCCCGTGGATCTCCACAGCCGGGTTCACTGGCACTTTGAACTGGATGAGATCACGGATGATCGGGCGTCGCTCATTCAGCGGGCCCGTTCGCTTCGCAGTCGAATCGATTCCGAGACCGCAGACCCGGAAGCCACCCCGGATGTGGACTGAACCGCATCGTCGCGGCGGATTTTTGCAAAAACCTCCGGAAGCTTGCGGCAAAATTCGACCGGCGGCGGGCTCGGGCGAATCATGAGTGATGCGGGGTGGGCGGGGATAGGCGTTGGGGATAGGCCTTGGGGATAGTACGCCAGTGATTGACCCGGCCGGTTCTGCCCGGACCGGTTCTTTGGAAAGGAGTCGCCCATGACGTGGCGCCGGTTCGCATTGAGCATCCCGCTTCTCGCGCTGATCGGCGCGGGCCTTCTCACTTCGGCTGATGAGTCTTCGCCCGCCCGCCCTCTGACGGGTGATCGCGCTGTGGATGAGATCATCCGCGAGTTGTTGGAAGAGAACCGCGCGCTGCGCGCCGAACTGGCCGAAGTGAGACTTGAGGCAGAGATCGCGCAACGGGAGCTGGAGGCGTTGCGTCAGTTCATGCTCGATCATCACGAGTACGGCCGGGACTTTGAGGCGTACCGGGCGCTGCGCGAACTCCGGGAGCGCGAAGCGCAGCAGCGGGCGTACCAGCGAAGGCAGGAACGGCGCGCCGAGGAACGCGCGAAACGCGAAGAACAACGTCGCGCGGCCCAGGACGAGCGGAGCGAGCGTGAGCAGCTCGAACGCGAGTCCCGGAAGTATCGGGAGGCGGGGTTTCAGCCGCTCGGTTTCGACGTGTTCGCCGGCCGCATGGCGTATCACTACCGGGCGCTGGACGCCGAGCGATCCCAACTGCTGTACGATCCCTTCCTCGGCTTCTACCACACCCCGCAGCCGCGGGCTGAAGTCGATTACTCCAACATGACGATTTCGGGGAGCATCGTGAACGCCGGCCGTGAAGTCCGGAACATTGGCGTGGCGATCACCTTCTTCGATCGGCACGGCAATCAGATCGGTCACGAGATCATTCAGGTCAACAATGCTCGCCCCGACGTGCCGTATCCGTTCACATCGCGCGTGGAGATGGCGGCGGGTCGGCCGTTCGAGTCGTCCAGCACCTACGTCCTCTACGCCGATCCGGTGCCGGCGAACTGAACGTGCGAGGTCATCACTGATCGCAGAGCACAAGCGGGGTCGATGCCCGCGATCGGGCCGCCGGCGTCCCGGCTCAGCGTTTGATCGCCGGAACGCCTACACTGCGGCCCGATGAGATCGAACTCTGCCCCCCAATTGACCGCCGACCGGGATCGAAACCGCTCGCGCGCGAGAATGATCATCTTTCCGCTTCTGGTGTTGATCATCGCTGCGGGCATGTGGCTGACGAGCACCGCCATGCCCGGGATGAGCGACGCGGCGCAGCGCGCGGAGTTGCGTGCGGCGGTGATCGATCTCTGTGATGAGTTGGCCGGGGACCGCATTCAGCCGGCGGCGGAATCCACCGCCCGCCGGTTGAAGGTGCCGCCCGCGCTGCACGAAATGCTGCGTCTTTTCCTGCGGGAAGAGGTCGATCCGAACGATCTTCAGATCTCGGTCGAATCGGGCGATCTCGCTTCTCCCGTGGGCGACGGGCGGGCGAGCCATCACGCCGTGCTGCGCGTGGGCGATGAGCCGCGTTTCAAGCTGCGGTTTCTCCATGAGGGCCGGCCCGGCGGCTACCGATTTCTGGGCTACAAACGCATGGAAAAATCCGAGTCCCCGGCGTGAGGGGCGAAAGCGCCGCCCACGGCACATCGATCAGATTCACAACCCCGAGACGGAGAATCGCACCGAATGGACGTCTGGCTGAACGGCAAGTTCGTTGATCGAAACGAGGCCAGGGTTTCGGTCTTTGACGCAGGGTTTCAGCATGCCGTCGGCGTGTTTGAAACCATGCTCGTGCGCAACGGCCGCGTGTTCCGAATCGAACAGCATCTGGAGCGGCTGGCGGAATCCGCCCGGAGGTTGCGTCTGACCGAACGACTGCGCACCGATCCGCTCGCGGAAGCCGTTGAAATGACGGTGTCACGCAACAAACTCGAGGCGGCCCGGGTGCGGCTGACCCTGACCGGCGGCGATCTCAACCTGCTGCAGTCGTCCGGGCAAAGTTCACCGGACCCCACGATTCTCATCGTCGCGCAGCCGCCGACCGATTATCCCGGCGCGTTCTTTAAGATGGGAGTCCGGGTCAGTATCGCCGAGAGTCGTGACAACCCGTTTCACGTCATGGCGGGTCATAAAACGCTCAACTACTGGCCGCGCATCCAGGCGCTGCAACTGGCCGGCACGCAGCAGTCGAGCGAAGCGCTCTGGTTTTCGGTGAGCAATCACCTTCTCGGCGGGTGCGTCAGCAACGTGTTTCTCATCAAAGACCGGACGTTAAGGACCCCCATCGCGCGCGGGGAAGAAAGCGAAGCCGCGATTCCATCCTGCGTTCTGCCGGGTATCACCCGCCGCGCGGTGATCGAACTGGCGGAGCGCGAGGGGCTGCACGTTGAGAAACGCATGCTCACCATCGAGGATGTGCTCGGTGCGGACGAAGTTTTCCTGACCAATTCGAGCTGGGGCGTGCTGCCGGTCGTCCACGTCGAGCGCGAGTCAATCGACTCCGGTGAACCGGGGCCGATCACCCGGCAACTGCGTCAGGCGTGGCTTGATCTCGTGCAGAACGAAACCGGAACGACGTCGTAGGCCAGCCGATCTTCAACCTCGCTGCGGTGAGTGCACCCTTCAACCCGCGTTCGCCCCGTACAGGCCGTGCCGAAAGATGTACTCGATGACCGGCGGGTCGAGCAGGTCGGTCAGCGGTTCCCGTTGCCTGATCCGTTCCCGCACGTCGGTCGAGCTGACCGGGACGTTCGGCAGGGGGACGATACACGACCGCCACCACGCCACCCGCTCCGCATCGTGGTGTTCGCGCCACTGCGCTTCCAGTGACTTCGCGTCATCCCAGGGCGCGCGCAGCATCACCGCCGGCCGGGCCAGTTCAACGATGGTTTTCCACTCACGCCAGCGGTGAAACGAAGCCGCCTGATCGGCGCCGATCAGCAGACGCAGTTCCGTTTCACGGCCGCCGGTTTCCTTCAATTCGCGCAGTGTGTCCACGGTGTAGCTCGGCCCTTCGCGCTCCAGTTCCATCGTGGTGATTCGCGCCTTCGGGACCGGCGCGACGGCGAGCTTCAGCATGGCGAGTCGGTGCTCGCTCGGGGTGGGGGGCGCATCGAGCTTGAGCGGATTGATCGCCGCGGGGATGTAAAGGATCTCATCGCACGAGAGCTTCTCCGCCACCATCGGGGGAAGGATGCGGTGGGCTCGGTGCGGCGGATCGAAAGTTCCGCCGAAGATCAGGATGCGGGGCGCGTCGGACATGTCGCGGGTCGGTCTCGGGCGGGCTGTTTCGTAGAGCGAAATCGGGCCAAGGAGATCACGGCCGATCGACAAAGACTTCCCGTTCGATCCAGTCGGCGATGCGGCCGGCCTGCGTCGGCAGCCACCAGAACAAGAGCGCGTGTCCGAGCGGATACGACCACTTCTCCGGGCGGCCGAGTCGTTCGTGCAGTTCCCGGCCGTAGGCGGCGGGCACGATCTGATCGAGCGAGCCGTGGATCATCAGCGTCGGTACGGACCGGAGCAGCGGGGCGGTGTGATAGGGATCGTAACGGCTCGCGCTGAGGTACGCTCCGGGCAGAGCATCAACCTCTACCGATGCGTTCCGCCCGCCTTCACGGCGCAGACGTGAACCGATGTTCGCCACGCGGCTGTCGAGCATGATGCCCGCCACGTTCACGCCGCCGCCGATCATCACCACCGCATCGAGATCGGGCAGGAACCGGGCCGCCACCGTCGGCGTGGCCAGCGCGCCGGCGCTGTAGCCGATGATGACCAGCGGCAGATCACGAAGCTCCCGGTGCTCGGTCCGCAGGTGGGTCATGGCGTCGTACACCGCATGGGCGTAGTCGGCGCCGAACTCATCGAGCGTCTCACCGATGCGCTCCGGCGGCACCAGCGAGGGTTCACGATCGGGATGCCGCTGCTGAAAGCGGATCACCACCGGCGAAGGCAGCACTTCCAGCGTCGCCCACCCCCGCCCACGAAGCGTCTCCGTCACGCGGGATTCGTACGACCGATCGCCGATACTCACGAGATGAATCACCATGCCGCGCGGTGCGGCCACGGTGTTGGCTTCGGGAAAATTCAGCGAAAACCGCCAGCGCGGCAGGTAGGCATTCTGCCAGAGCGGTGAATCCATCCGGCTCTTGAGTTCCGGGAAGCGCGTTTCATCAAGCCGGTTCAGAACCGCCAGATACGACGGACGGGCATCGCTGGTCCGAACGATCAACGACTCGCCCACCACCCACATCGGCGGGTCCGCCTCCGCCGGCAACACCAGCCCGAGCAGTTCGAACGCGCGGGAGTTGATCGCCAGGGCGGCCGATCGATCGCCGATCTGAATGATCGCGGGTTCGTGATTGGCAGCATCGTTCAGAAGGTGGTCGCGCAGAAGAGCGGGATAGCGCTTCGGCAGTGCTTCAACCGCGAACGCGATGTCCTGCTCACGCGCGGCGGTCAGCCGGTCCGGATCCGCCGGCGTCACCGAAGCGCAGCCGCAGATCAACGTGGGCGCGGCCGCAGCGACCGCGGGCAGAACCGACCGCCGCCAGACCGCCGCCGGCGAGAAATGGAACGGAAAACGATTTCGGCTCGGCATGGATGAATCTTGCCCCGCCCGGGCGCTCATGTCCAGACGGTCATGGCCCGATTGTCGATCAGCCGCACATCATCGAGCCGGGCCGCGATCAGCCCGCGCGTCGGCCGGCTGAAATCACCGACGGGCATCAGCGTTTCCGAATCGCGCACCACGGCGTAGTCGATCGCCAGGTCGTGCGCCCCCAGCGTCTCGATCATGATCGCTTCGGCGGTGTCGGGTTTCTGGGCGGCGTGGGCCGCCTGCAGCGCCCGCACCAGCCCCAGGGCGCGATCACGTTTCTCGGGATCGAGGTATCGGTTGCGGCTGCTCAGCGCCAGCCCGTCCGGATCGCGTACCGTCGGCAGCCCGGTCACGGTCAAACCCCGCCAGCGCGGCTGTTCCCGTTCAACCATCGCGCGGATAACGAGCCACTGCTGGTAATCCTTTTCGCCGAATATCGCGACCGCCGGCTCGACGAGATCAAACAGCCGCGCGACGACCTGACACACGCCGCGAAAGTGTCCCGGACGGTGGGCATCTTCCAATCCCGGCTCGGTTGCGACCGGGGGGAGGGCGATCTCCGTCGGCGGCTCACCCGGCGGGTTCATCTCCTCGGCCGGGGGGGCGAAGACGAGATCCGCGCCGATTTTTTGACACGCCGCCAGGTCCGCCTCGAGCGTCCGGGGGTACCGGCCGAAATCCTCGTTCGGGCCGAACTGGGCCGGATTGACGAAAATGCTGACCACCACCGGCTCGCCGAGCGAATCGGCGTGCCGGATCAGGGCGAGATGGCCCTCGTGCAGAGCGCCCATGGTCGGCACGAACGCGCCACGCCGACCGTCGAGCCAATCGTGCAGTTCTCGGACCGTTCGGGCGATCTGCATTTCCGCAGCGTCGCCGCTTCGGCCGGACCGGTCAAATCGCCGATGATTCAATCCGGGGAGAATCTGCCTGAATTCGCCGTGTGAAGCGGCTATAATGAAGGATCGAAATAGACCCTTTTCCACGCCATCGGCGTGTGCCGGACCGTTTGCAAGGAGCTGAACCGACATGGCTGTGACCGTCACCGAGACCGCGGCTCGAGAAATTTCCGCCATCATCAGGCAGCAGGAACTCGATCCGGAGAAGATCTGCCTCCGCGTCGGGGTGAAGGGCGGCGGGTGTTCCGGCTTCAGCTATCTGCTCGACCTCACCGAATCGCAGCGCGACACCGATGAAGTGTGGCACTACGACTTCACCTTTTCCACCAAATCCGCGAAGGAAGAAGCCGCCGCCGGCGAGGTCAACGCTGCGGACGAGGGCAACGTCGCCGTCGCGCAGGATGAAGGCGAGTCCTTCACCCTCCGCGTGATCTGTGATCCGAAGAGCTATCTCTACCTCAACGGCACCGAGATCGACTTCAAGGATGAGATCATGGGCCGCGGCTTCGTGTTCAACAATCCGAACGCGACCAGCTCCTGCGGCTGCGGATCGAGCTTCAGCGCGTAAGCGCCGGGAGTTCGAGTCCCAATCACGACACAAGAGAGGCCCACGGATGACGAGGATGTCATCCGTGGGCTCTTGTCTTTGAAGATTGACTTTCACGGTCGAGTCGCCATGGTGTCCCGGCGGCTTCTCAGCGATGTTTCAGCGATGTTTCAGCGATTTTTCAGGGGTTGCACAGCGCGGCCGCGCCACAGCCGTTGGCGTTGAATCCATTGCCCGCGCAGAGGTTGTCCCACTCCGTGTCGCAGCAGAAGGGGTCGCAGGCGCAGACCGTCTCGCAGCAGTCGGCACTGTCGCAGTACGGCGTACCGTTGGCCTGGAAGCACGAACCGGTGCCGGGTGCGCCGCATCCCTCGGTTGGGGGTTCTTCTTCACAGACGCCCCAGTTGCCGAGCAGCTCCAACAGGTCGAAGACGTTCACCACGCCGTCGCCGTTGAGGTCGCCCGTGCAGGTTGGCGCGGGCACCGGACAGGTCACCTGAGCGGGGTCGGTGAAATCGCCCTGAAAAACGCCGCCGACGGCAAGGCAATCGGACTCCGAGACCGGGACACCCAGCGCGACGCCGTTGATACAGCACGCGCCGTCGGGAGTCAGGCATCCATCCCAGCCGGCGATGTAATTGACCGTCTGTCCCCCCGCCTCGGTAAAGCCGCCGCCGGCGATCAGATTGCCGTTCCACACCGCGAGGGAGAGGACCGACGTGAAGGTCGGAGTGTCGACACCGGTCTGTCCGCCGGAG
>SKZB01000170.1 GCA_007127615.1 Phycisphaerales bacterium
CTGGAGCTGATTCGCCTCGATTTCCTCCTTGCTCATGCCGCCGGTGTTCGCAGCTTCCACCACGAGCGATTTGATCGAGTTGAGCAGATCGGAGACTTCGGCGAGATACCCTTCGGTGGTCGCAATGACCGAGCTGGCACGTTCGGAGTTCTTCACGGCCTGATCGAGGCCGCGCAATTCACTGCGCAGGCGTTCGGAGACGATGAGGCCGGCGGGATCATCGGCGCCTCGGTTGATGCGCAGGCCCGTGGAGAGCCGTTGCAACGATGTTCCGAGGTCATTGTTTGACCGGGCCAGGTTTGATTGGGCGATCAGTGACGAGATGTTGGTGTTGATTCTAGCCACGGCAATCCTCCTTGATTGAGGCTAGGGGCCACGAGCGTTCCGGATGATCCGTCATCTCACATGAACAGCTCAGGATACGGGCGACAAATCGGCGTTGGGCCAGGGTTCTTGCGTTGCGATGCATTACGCGCTCTCCCTCGCCGCAGGGTTGATGCGTCCGGCGGCGGGCACGTTCTTCTTCTGCGCCGTGCCGGACCGGACGGGCGAGCGAACGGTCTCCAACTGTTCACCGGTAAGCTTGGCGGCCTGCTCGTTCTCGCGTCGGATGGCTTCGTACACCTCCTTGCGGTGCACGGGAATATGCGAAGGGGCTTTGATCCCGAGTCGAACCTTGTCGCCGCGAATGTCGACGACGGTCAACTCGATGTCATCCCCAATGATGATCGTTTCGTCACGATGGCGTGAAAGCACCAGCATGCGTAGACTCCTTCCGTGGATGCGGATTCGAACACCGGTTGTCCGGCGATTGAATCCCGGCCGCCGCATCCCTGCCGCGACCTGCGTTCTTCGTGCCACCACCCGTTGGTGGTTGACACCCTCAACCCGTCTTCCGCTTATGCCGACGCGGCGTGATGGGCCTGCTCGCCGAGCCGCACGATGGCGTGACGGGTCGTCCAGCGCTTCTCCGCCAGAACCAGTTGCATGGCGCAGTGATTCTTCAGGTTGATGACGATCGGCCCCTGCATGTTTGCCGTGAGCGTCTGTTCGTACTTGTTGACGATCACCAGCACCTGGGCGTTCTCAAGCGAATCCAGTTGCAGATCGTCCATCTGCTCACGGCGAATCGTGGCTTCGTACTTCTCCACCCACAAGCTGGGGTCGGTGACGACGAACGCCAGATCCGGCGCTTCCAGTGACTGAAGCCAGAAGAAGACGCCTTCTTCATCCGGCTGCAGCAGCACGAAGTTCCGGAAGCTCGAAAAGCCGAGCAATCCACCGGGGAAATTGATGATGCGATCATCATCAACCGTAACCGTTCCGAATCGAGTCGTTTGCACGTCCATCTGAACGCTCCAGTCCTCGGCCATGTCCATCCTGGTCGTCGTACCCGACTCAACTCCAAGCCGGGACTGACCTCCTGTCATCAGCGAACGCGATCGGCCGGAGATCGCGCCGCTGTCTTACGAACTAACGAAGAAAATCCAGCAAGCTCAGACTGTTCACGCGGCTGGTCGTCTGCAGGCCGGCCAGCAGTTGCTGTTCCAGCGTGGCGAACCGCATCGCCGCTTCCGTGAAATCAAGGTCCTGTACCTGGCTCTTCAAACTCATGTCCTGAATCTGCATGTCTTCTTCACGAATCCCGGCATCGGAAAGACGCCGGCTTCGGGCACCGACCTCGCCTCGCACCTGAGCGAAACGATCCAGATCGTCTTCCAGTTTGGCGGTAGCAATCTCAATGCCAGTGGAATCATCGCTTTTCAGGGCCTTGGCCAGGGCCATCAGGTTCGTAATCACGCTGTCGACGGCAACCGTTGCGCGATCCTCACCGGTCAATATTGCGCCGTCGGTCGATCCGAGCAGCCCGAGGTCCGCCGCCGCACCCGAGTTATTCATCTTCGTGACCGAGGTCGTCGTCCCCGGCGTGTTGTCGGTCAACGTGATGCCGTTGCCATCCGCCGCAAGCCCCGCTGCGAAATCAGCCGGCACCGCCACGCCTTCGGCGATCGCCGCGTCGTTGATCATGTCCAGGACATCCTCGACGGTGATCGCGCCGGCGAGGTCGACCTCGATCTCCGTGCCGTCCTTCAACGTGATCATGAAGTCCACATCGCGGGCCGGATCCGGCAGACCGGTCACCGGATCGGAATTGCCTGATTCGATGGACACCCCGCGGCCGTGGTTGAAGTCGCTGAGCAATGTCTCTGCGCCCAGGGACCGGACGCCCAGTTCCGTGGCGGTGGTTCCGCCGGCGACTTCACTGATGCTCATGGCCCCACCGGACAGCTCGTTGACGAAGTTCAACCGATCGCCCGCCTCATTGATCTCGACCCGGATGCCGATTTTGAGCGAGTCCACCGCGTTCATGATGTCGCGAACCGTTTCGGCGCCGGAAAGATCCAGATCGCGCACCTGCCCGGCGTTCTCGAGACGAATCGTGCCGAGCGGAACGGTCACGCCGGAAAGACTGCTGACCGGCGTCAGTTCGGTGAGCTTCGGATCCAGATCCTGCCCCGTGGTCGTGCCGGCATCGAAGACCCCCGCGATCCCGAGGTCCGCGGCGATCGTGTCGGCGGTGAGATCGGTGATGGTGACGATGGACCCGCCGCTCGGAATGATTTCCAGACGATTGCCCGTCACGGGATCGATCTGAACCACCGCACCGGGATCGGTCTGCTGAATGGCGGCTTCGAGCGCATCGATAACATCCTGGACATCGTGCGCGGAGCTGAGATCGACCGCGGTGTTCACCCCGTCGACATCCACGGTGATCGTTCCCTTGCTCACGCCGAATCCACGCGCGCCGTTCAGATCCTGCAGGCGTGTTGAGCCGACCATCTGCGGATCGAGATCACGGCTGCCTTCAACGCGCGTGCTCTTCACGCCGAACGCCTGATCCGCGCCGACGGTGATGGGGAACGGTCGCGGCAGGCCCATGTCCGTGAAGAGACCATTGCCTTCGCCCTGATACTTCCAGCCGCCGAGCAGTTCGACCATGGGCTGCTTGCCACTGGCGCTGCCACCGAAGAGATGAATCCCCTGGTACTTGCGGTTGGAGATGGAAACCATTTCGTTCACCATGGACTCGATCACGACCGCCATGGATTTCCGCGTCGCCGCGTCGCTGGTCGCGCCGACCTGGCTCAGACCGATTTCCTTGGCTTCCAGCAACATGTTGGTCGCGTCACCCAGGGCCGAATCGATCGTGTTCAGGACCGACTCGCCGTGACCGATGTTGCGGATGCGCTGCGTTCGTCGTTCAATCTGATCGTCGAGAACACTGATCGTTCCCGCCTCGGCGGCGCTGTCCGACGGCCGATTGATCTTCTGACCGGAGGCGAGCTGAACCTGGAGATTCAGGAGACTCTGGTTGGTCCGGTTGAGCGAGTTGAGCATGATGCTCGAGGCCAGTGTGTTGGGCACCCGCGCCAGGTTTGATGGAATGCTGCTCATGAATCTCGATACTCCGTCACGAAACGAATGCGGCAGCCTTGATCAGGCGATGCTGATCAACGTCTGCAGCATTTCATCAACCACGTTGATGTAGCGGGCCGCGGCCTGAAACTGTCTTTGAAAGGTCAGCAGGTTGATCGACTCTTCGTCGAGGGAAACACCCGAGACGGCCTGGATCTGTGCGTCCAACCCTTCCCGCACCACGCGCGAGGAATCAACCGCGGAATTCGCAGCGCTGGTTCGCGTGGCGAGCGAAGTCACCGAGCCCTGCCAGAACTCGCGCAGACTCTTGCCGCCGAGCTCACTGAACGCGGTATCCTGCAGTTCGGCAATGGCGTTGGCGGTTTCGTTCGATCCTGAGATATGCCCCGTCCCCGCCGCCAGCATGGAGGGGTCGTCCTGAATGATCTGGTTGACATTGATGTCGGAAGCATTCGAGCCGGTAAAAAACGTGTTCAATCCGAGGGCCGCCAGCGCGCCGCTCGTGTCATCGGAGAAACTGATTTCGAATCCCGCCGCGGCATCGAGCGTCAACGGTCCGCCGATGCCGATCCCCGCGGTCACGTTCGGCACACCGACGATGTTGTTGATCTTGTCCACCAGATCGTTCAGCGAATCAACGTTGCCGTCGACCTTGATCTCATGCGTGGTGCGAACCCCCGTGTCCTGGTGCGTGACGTGGATGAAGAAGCTGCCGTTCTCAATCCGGAACGGCAGGTTGGCGGCGGAGGCGTTCAGCGTTTCCGCCGGATCCATCACCGGGTTCGACGCCGTCAGACTGGTGAATCCCTGTTTTCCCTGTCCCTGCGAGTGCAGGCGGTTGACCTGAAAGATGAGCTGGGCGGCAAAGTCGTCGATCACCTGAATGGCGGGATCGACCGTTTCCTTCTTCTGCCGCATCAGTCCGCCGATCTTGCCATCGCGGACATCGAGTTGTTCCCCGTCGTCCCTGACCCGGACACTGACCTTGAGTTCACCGCCGACGGATTCCTTGCGAACCTCGACCCCGCGCGACTCACCGCCGAGGACGATCGGAACCGAGTTGACGTGCACGTCAACGTTGCCGTTCTCCTGCTCGTACACCGTGATATCCATGTACGTCGCTAAGTCATTGAGCATCTGATCCCGGTGATCGCGCAGGGAACTGATCTCACCCGCGCCGGCTTCGGTGCTCGTGATCTGCTGATTCAGACTGGCGATTTTGGTCAAAAGGTCGTTCGCCGCCTCTTCCGCGCCGCCGAGCGCGCGGGTGATTTCATCCTGAGTGCGCAGATAGTCCGTGCGCATGGAGCTGAGGCGGTTGGCGAGACTGATACCTTCCTGGACCGTCACGCCGCGCACCGCGTTATCCTGCGGGTTGTTCGCCAGTTCGGAGAAGCTGTTGAAAAAATTGCTGAGCAGGGTGGAGAGGTCGTTGTCCGTGAGTTCGTTCTGGATCGCCTCGATCGAGGAGAGAAACCGCTGGTCCATGAGCGCGGAATTTTCCCGGCTGAGCGCATCACGTAGCCGCGCCTGCATGGCGGTGTCGATCTCCCGGCGAATGGTGAGCAGTTTGACCCCCTGACCGATGAACTGTCCGGGGGCGATCTGCTGGCCGTTGTTCGGTGCCAGATGAGCGGTCCGGCGGTGAAAGCCGGGCGTGGCGGCGTTCGCCATGTTGTCACCGGCCACCTGCAGCGCCGTCTGGCTGACCTGCATGGCGGAGCGTCCGACCTGAAGTGCACCGTTGAGACTCATGAAAGCGGATCCTGCAAAGCGAATGCCAGCGACACCGCCGCTGGTTCAGGTTTTCAAATCAACACAGAAGTCCATCTGCGCGCCGACCGCCACGCGCCCGCTGCTGCCGTACACCCCCGCGCGGCTGAGCGCCCAGTTCACGCGCTGCATCACACCGGCCATGTGATTGGCCAACGCTTCCGCCGCCGTTCGCACCACCGAGCTCGCGTGCCGGACGGCCTCAACGCGTTCACGCAGTTGTTGCGCGGCGTGCTCGATCTCACTCCGCTGCGGCTCATCCACCGCCGCCGCGATCCGGCTGACGGACAAGGGCTCCTCCGCCCGCGCGCCGATCAGCGGCGCGATCCGCCGGAGCAGTTCCTGGCGGTGCCGATCCATCTCCTGAATCCGGCGTGCGATTTCGCGCTCCCGATCCGCCAGCTCGCCGATCTTCTGCATCTGCGCTTCGCCGACCGCCCGTCGTTTCTCTTCGAGCAGTTCCAGCAGCCGGGCGTGCTCGTGGGACATGGCGTGCATCAGCTTTTCCAGCGCTTCGACCAGGGCATGACGGGATTTCTCTGGACTCATCACGATCTCCTCAAATTCATGGGCCGGCCGCACCGTCACCCCCGAAGATCCATCCGGGCGACGGAGGCCGCTCCACTCTCTTCAAACTTTGCCGCGTAGCGGTCCGCGATGCTCTCGACGATCGGGAAGTTCGCGGCCTGCACCACGCGGTCGGCGACGTGCTGATCGAACACCGGACCGAACCGCTTCTCCGCCAGGTTGGGCGCAAACGGACCGCTCGCGTTGAAGGTGTTCTCACGGAGCGTCGCCAGGATCGGAATGACCAGCGATGAGGCAACGAACTGCTCGGCCGCCTCGTGCGCCTTTTCGCGCAGGGTCTTCTCAAATCCGCCTTTCGGCGACGCGGTTTCAGCGCGATGACTGATCTCCGGCATCGCCATCTTCAATTCGCCGCCTTGTCTCGTAGCGTTCACCATCAGTGCACCACCACCTGCGCGTGCAGCGCGCCGGTCTTCTTGAGTTCATGAATGATGGCGATCTGATCCTCGACCGGCACCTTCAGTTGGTCGAGCGCCTGCAGCAGTTCGACCAGCTTCGTCGAGGCCCGACTGCGGCGGTCCGTCGTATCGAGCCCGGTCCACCGGCTGGTTTCAATCAGCGGATCAAACTCGTTCGGCTCGGGCTCGGGGGTGATACTCGTGATCGTGAGCCCGCGGTGCGTGATCCCCACGGGCCCGATTTCAACGTTTCCGGTCACGAGAATGATGCCCTGCTTTTCGTTGATCACGATCCGCGCCTCGGTCTGAATGAGCGACGCATCGAGCGGAATGGTCATCAGGTTCGCAATGAACTGTGCCGGGTACTCACGATCCGCCGGCGGGAGGGTGATGCGAATGTTCTTGGCGTCTTCGACCCGCGCGATTTCCGTGTAGCCATCGAGGACGAATTCATCGTTGATCGAGGAGGCGATGGTCGTCGCGACCGGATATCCGGCGTACTGATCCTTCAGGACGAGCGTCATCGTGCCGCCCGAGGTGACGGGATTGGTCCGAATGTCCACCAGCATCTGCCCGCCCTGCCGCACGACACCGGCGCGCGGATTCTCACCTTCAATGAAGACCTGGCCGCTCGCGTAGGCCATGGGCTGCAGGTCCGCCGCATCCGGCCGGGGCGGCCGCAGCATCGAGACGACCAGCCGCCCGCCGGCCAGACTGGTGGCATTGAACATCGTCTCGACGTGCACGTTCAGTCGATCCCCTTCCCGGACCCCCGCCGCCGGGATTTCCATGGTGACCTGCACGAGGGCGTAGGCATCGGCCCGGGCGAGTTCGTCAACGCTGGTGATCGGATTACCGAGGTTGGTGAGCAGTTGCGCGTACGGACGGGCGGCGACGAGGGAGTCCCTCGAACGATCGCCGGTGCCATCGAGACCGATCACGATGCCCATACCCGTGAGGATGTTTCGTTCCTGACCTTTGATGCGCACCAGATCCTGCACCGTGGTGGCGTGGGAGACCGGGTTCAACCCGAGGAGCGCAACAATCGCGCCGACGAGAACGATGGGGATGTGCAACTTCTGCCGAATCATGCGGGACCTCCTGTCCACAAACCGGGGTTCAACGGAAGGAAGCAAACCGCACGCCAGTGGAAAAATCTCACGAAGGCGTCCCGCGACTCTTGATCTCATGCGATGGAATGGGATGCGACAACGACCGGCCCGCGCCGAATCGCGGGCGGCCGCCGGCACTGGTCGCTGGCGGTGGCTCAACGCATCACTTGAAGGAGCGGGTCGACACCGCCGCGGGCTTTACTGCCCGGCCAGGGACGTGGTGGAGTAGTTCGGCGCCTCGCGGGTGATCTGAATGTCGTGCGGATGGCTTTCGATGAGGCCGGCGTTGCTGACGCGAACGAACTGCGTGTGGCGGCGAAGATCCTCGATCGTCCGGCAACCGCAGTACCCCATCGCCGCCCGAACCCCGCCGACGAGCTGGTAGACGTACTCGCCCAGGGTGCCCCGGTACGGAACGCGGCCCTCCACGCCTTCGGGGACGAACTTGCCGGTGTCCTCAACCGTGCTCTGCCCGTACCGGTCGGCCGAGCCGGCGATCATCGCCCCCTGACTGCCCATGCCGCGGTAGGTCTTGTACCGGCGTCCGCCGTGGAGCACCAGTTCGCCCGGGCTTTCGTCGAGACCGGCGAAAAGCGAGCCGAGCATCACGCTGGAGGCCCCGAACGCGAGCGCCTTGGCGATGTCGCCGGACTGTCGTACCCCGCCGTCGGCGATGACCGGCACATCGTGAGAATCGGCGACTTCGCAGGCGTTCATGATCGCCGAGAGTTGCGGGACGCCGACCCCGGAAACCACACGGGTCGTGCAGATCGAGCCGGGGCCGATGCCGACCTTCACCCCGTCCACCCCCGCTTCAATGAGGTCGGCCGCCGCCGCGCTGGTGGCGATGTTCCCGGCAATCAGTTCAATGTCGTAGCGGCTGCGGATGGCTTTGACGGTGTCGATGACGTTCTTCGAGTGCCCGTGGGCCGTATCGACGATGATCACATCGACTTCGGCGCGGATCAATTCATCCACCCGGTCGAGCTGATGCACCCCGACCGCCGCGCCGACGCGAAGCCGGCCGCGAGCATCCCGGCAGGCGTGCGGATGTTTGCGGATGTTGTCGATGTCCCGCATCGTGATCAGACCGGCGAGTCCTCCCCGGTCATCGACGAGGAGCAGCTTCTCCACCCGGGCGCGGTTCAGGATCGATTCCGCCTCTTCCGGGGTGGTTTCCGGCGGGGCCACAATGAGTTTCTCGCTGGTCATGACGTCCCCCACCCGCCGGGAGGCGTCATCGACGAACTTCATATCGCGCTTGGTGAGGATGCCGACGACCCGGCCGCGGCTGGAGCCGTCCTCGGTCACGGGGAAGCCGGAGACGTTCTGCTCATCCATCAGGGTGAGGGCGCGTTCGACGGTGTCCTCGGGGCGGAGGGTGACCGGATCGGTGATCACGCCGTTCTCGGAGCGTTTGACCTTGCTGACTTCCCGCGCCTGAGCGTCCGGGCGGAGGTTCTTGTGGATGATGCCGATGCCCCCCTCCTGCGCGAGCGCGATCGCCAGCGCCGATTCGGTGACGGTGTCCATCGGGGCGGAGAGGAGGGGGATGTTCAGGCGGATATTGCGGGTCAGGCGGGTCGACGTATCGGTCAGATCGGGGGTGATCTC
>SKZB01000424.1 GCA_007127615.1 Phycisphaerales bacterium
GATGACGGGACCGGCCCGGCGCTCTACGCGGGCGGGTTCTTACTGGGTGGCCCGCCGGTCAACATCGCGCGCTGGAGCGGGGGCCGGTGGTCGCCGCTCGCGGGCGCGACCGGCACCCTGACGGCCGCGAATGTCCGCACGATCGCAGTATTCGATGATGGCAGGGGACCCGCGCTCTACGCCGGAGGGAATGGCCTCACCGTCAACGGTGTGCCGACCCCCCTGGCGCGTTGGGACGGAACGGACTGGAGCGCGGTGCCCGGCATGCCGCAGGCCGACACCACCGTTCTCACCGCGATGACCGTGCACGATGATGGCCGCGGCCCCGCGCTCTACGTCGGCGGGTTCTCCAGCCCCAGTTTTACTTTTCCACCCGTCGTCAGCCGGTTCGATGGAGTGGGCTGGTCGGTCGTGGCGGCGCCCTTCAACGGGTCGATTCACGCGCTGGCAAGTTTCGACGATGGATCGGGTGCCGGCCCGGCGCTCCATGTCGGCGGCAACTTCTTTGAGACCATCACGGCGTCGGGTCACCAGCCGCTTTCGAGAATCGCGAGGCTGAACGGAAACGAGTGGGAACAACTCAACACGGGTACCAACAACGGTGTGTTCGCGCTGAGCCCGTCCGTTGATCTCCTCGACGGCTCGGCGCCAGCGCTCCACGTCGGCGGCAGCTTCGGCACCGCCGGCGGAATCGCTTCAGCAAACTTCGCCCAGTGGCGCGGCTGCGGTGAGCCGGTTCCGGTGATCGGCGACCTCGACAGCGATGGCACCGTGAATTCAAGCGATCTGCTGATTCTGCTCGGAGCATGGGGCGCGTGTCAGGACCACCTGAACTGCCCCGCCGATCTCAATGCCGACGGTCTCGTGAACGTCAGTGACCTGCTCATCCTGCTGGCGAACTGGGGATAGCCGGGTCGTGCCGCGCGCTCGGCCGCGTGATCGGTCGCCCGTGCCGCGCAAGCTTCGTCGTTATTTAGAAAAAGGATCTTCAGGAAATCGTGTGGGTCACGAGTGACGGTTGCACCTCCCCCGGGAGGGCTTCGCCGCCAGCCCCCCCGATCCTGAAGACAAGTCCCCCGGGCTCCCCCCGAAAGTCCGGGATCCGCCGCGTTCGGGGGCTCAGGGGCCATGGCCGAACGGGCTTCCACGGATTTGCGCATCGGTCGGCGGCGCCGCCCGCTGCTTCACCCGCGCCGACACTCCGGCGCCCCTTCGGGGCTTTCACTGCCGTGCGCCTCCCCTCCCTCCGTCCCTCCGTCCCTCCGTCGCTTCGTCGCTCATTGCCTCCGTGCCTCCGTGCCTCCGTGCCTCCGTGCCTCCGTGCCTCCGTGCCTTTTCTGAATCCGTGCGGGTCACCCACGCCGATTCCGGAAGCGCCACCAGAAAAGGCCGGCCTTCATGATCGTGACGCCACCTGGTGACGATTTCACACTGGACTCAGTCAAAGAGCGACGGTGTCGAGTCGTCACGATCGCCGTCATTTCCACCGGTTTCAGAAACCGGTTCGATCAACGACGCCTCATCATGCCGGGAAGAGTTTACGCGCGTGCTCACCGGGTACATCGCCAGCACGCCGTCCGCGGCCGGTTTCAGAAGTGATTGCCGTGGGCCCGGGTCGTCATCCGGCTCCGGATCGAGCCAGACATCGAACTGCTCCGGCTCCAGGATCACCGGCATGCGATCGTGCAGATCGCGCAACTGATCGTTCGCATCCGTGGTCAGAATGGCGTACGTTTCGATCGGCTTGCCGCTTTCGGGATCGGTCCACGACTCCCACAGCCCGGCCATGACCAGCGGCTGTTCATCGGCGCGATAGATGTAAAACGGCCGTTTCTTCGCCCGGCCGCCCCGGGCGCTTTCCACCTTCTTCCACTCGAAGAAGCCGCTGGCCGGCACGAGGCATCGCCGCCGCTTGAACGCGCTGCGAAATGCCGGCTTCTCCGCCGCGGTCTCACCCCGGGCGTTGATCAACCGCGAGCCGATCGAGGCGTCCTTCGCCCATGACGGCACCAGCCCCCAGCGCAAAGCCGCGATCTCGCGATGATCGCCGGATGAGCCCTCCGATCGCGATCTCACCACCGGCGCCATCTGGGTCGGCGCGATGTTGTAGCGAGTGCGCAGCTCAAAATCGATCGCCGCCCGAAAGAGCTGAGCGAGCACTTCCGCCGGGGTGGTCAGGGCGTATCGGCCGCACATTCTTATGACGATAACATGGCCGAAGGGGCCCGGCGCCACGCCGCCCACGCCAAACCTCGCTGGCGTTCTGCCCCCGATTGGGGCTATACTTGCTCCGTGCGACGAGGTCTTGCTGACTTGACGATCCTTCGGGTGGGGCTTGCGGTCCTGCTGGCGCTGCTGCCGGCGGTCTGTCGCTGCCATATCGGGCTGCACGATCATGACGATCACGTTCATGTCGCCACGGCCCATGGCTGGACGCACGTTCCGGTCGTCCGTGATCGGTCAGAGCACACCCACAATGGCCATCATCACCATGGCCACGAGTCTCCGCACGGCCATGACCATCACCACCATCATGGGCATAATGATCATGCTGGTCATGAACCTCGTCCTGAAGCTGGTCCCGACCATAGTCACAGCCATGCGGCGAGTGAGCATCATCACGAACTGTTCTCGATGGTCCTGTGTGACCATGGCGATCACGATTGCGCGTGTCCGCCGTTGATGAGCAGTCTGCAGAAGAACGACGATCTGCCGCGGGCGCCGCTCGTGGGGTTCGTGCCCCTTGAAGTTCTGGTGAGGCCGATCGATCTGCCCGCGCTTCTTGCGCGGGAGCGCATCAGGGAACAGGATCATGTCCCCCGCCCGCCCTCGGCGCTGCTGCGCCAGCATTGCGCGCTGATCGTCTAGTGACATCCTTCTGATTCACCGCACGCGATCGCGATCGAGCGATTGCGTTCTGTCGCTGCGCGTCCGGTGAACACGTTCTGTGCCGTGCGCTGGCGTTCGATTGTCGCCGGCGCGCGGTGATCGGAATATTGAGAGTTCATTCAAGAGGATGTCATTTCATGAACCGTACACGATGGGTTTTCGTGTCAGCGATCACGCTGGTGCTGGTGATGGTGTCGGTCTACCTGCCGACGTTTGCTCACGATGATCACGCTCCGCCGCCGACGGACGGGTTTGACCCGCTCGCGCCGCGAACGGTCGTGCCGGAGACGGCGAAGATGATCGGCCTGGAAGTCGCCGAAGTCGACTTCGGCGTGATTGAGACGGTCGAAAACCTGACGGGGATGGTGCGGATCGAGCCGGAGGGTAAACGCACGCTCTCGCCGCGCGTGGCGGGCATGGTCACGAAGGTGCACGTGCAGGTCGGCGACCGCGTTCGGCGCGGCGATCTGCTGGTCGAAGTGGACTCACCGGAGTTCGCCCGCTTGCGGTACGAGATGGCGCAGGTGGAGTCGGCGCACGTTGAACTGCGAGTGGCCCGGACGGCTGCGCTGGGCCGAATCCGGCAAGCGGAGCTGGCGCAGCACGCTTCGGAAGAGATGCTGAAGCTGTCGCGCGAGGAACTCACCCGGCTTGAAGGAAGGGGCGAGGCGGTCTCCGTCAACCTGATCAGCCAGAAGCGATCGGCGGTCCTGTCGATTGAGCGCGAAGTGGAATCCGCGCGCCTGAATCAGGAACTTGCGCAGGAAGAGGCGGACGGCCTCGCCGAGCGGATCGAGGCGATCCAAGAAGCAGGCCGGGCGCTGTCCGAGCTCGTTCAGCGTACGGCGGGGAGCAGCGGCCTCGACGCCGAGGCGGGCGAAGCGATCGGGATCCGGGCTTCGGCCGAGGCCATCGTCACCCGTCGGGATGTTTCGGTCGGCCAGGGTGTTCAGCCCGGCGATCGACTGATCGAACTTGCGGCGATGGACCGCGTGCAGATCATCGCGGAGCTGCCCGAATCACGGCTCGATCGTCTGCGCGGGGCGCAGGGAAAGATGGCAAGGATTCGCCAGCCGCGCGAAGTGAGCGTTCGCGCAACCGGTGTGGTGCGAACCACGGGCCTGCTGATCGATCCGGTCAAGCGGACGGCGCATGTCATCATCGATGCGGAGAATTCGGGCGGCCTGCTCCATGACGGCATGTTCGTCGAGGTTGCCATCGTCCTTGATGAAGGCGAGTTCGTGGTGGTCGTTCCGCACGGCGCGATCCTGACCGACGGGCCGGAGCGCTACGTCTTCATCCGCGAAGGTGAAGAGTTCAAACGGCAGGAAGTCGCTCTGGGCGCGAAGGATGATCGCTTCGTGGAAGTGACGGACGGGCTGGTTCCCGGCGATGAAGTGATCGTGCGCGGCGCGTACGCCGTGAGTCAGATTCGCCCGCGCGTTGCCGCTGATCACCACGACCATGACCACGGCCACTCCCACGGTTCAGGTCATCGTCACTGACCAGAGACAGAAGGACAGATCATGCTACGAGCCATTGTCAGACTGTCGCTGGAGAACCGCGTGCTCGTCGTCGTCGCGGCGCTGGCGATATCCATGTACGGCCTGCTCTCACTGCCGCGTCTTCCCATTGACGTGCTGCCGGATCTGAACCGGCCGACGGTCACGATCATGACCGAAGCGCCGGGCCTGGCGCCGGAAGAGGTCGAGGTGCAGGTGACGTATCCGATCGAGACCGCCGTCAACGGCGCGATCGGGGTCGAGCGGGTGCGGAGTATCAGCGGCCTCGGGCTTTCCATCGTCTGGGTCGAGTTCGGATGGGAGACCGACATCCGCTTCAACCGCCAGGTCGTGCAGGAAGGGTTGACGCAGGTTGCGGATCAGCTGCCGCCGGGCATCGTGCCGCACATGGGTCCGATCAGTTCGATCATGGGCGAGATCATGCTGATCGGGCTGACGGCGGAGGTTGATCAAGAGGATCTTTCGCCGATGCAGCAGCGCATGATCGCGGACTGGACGATCCGTCCCGCGCTGCTTTCGATCCCCGGGGTGTCGCAGATCACCGTCATGGGCGGCGATGTGCGCCAGTTCCAGGTTCGCGCCGATGCCGATCAGCTCAGGCGGTTCGAGCTCGGTATCACCGATCTGGAAGCGGCTCTGCGCGAAGCCAACGAAAACGCCGGCGGCGGATTTGTCACTGGCGATCATGAAGAGCTGGTCGTGCGCCATCTCGGCCGCGTGCAATCGGTCCCGGACATCGAGAACACGATCGTCGCCGTGCGGCGGAGTCACGATGTGGCGTTTCCGGTGCGCGTGCGCGATGTGGCCCGGGTGACGGAAGCGCCGGCGCTGATCAAGCGCGGCGAGGGTTCGATGGACGGCGCGCCCGCCGTCATCATGGCGATCTCCAAACAGCCCGATGCGGATACGCGGCGACTGACGGCGGCCATTGACGAGCGATTGGAGCAGCTTCGCCCGTCACTGCCCGAAGGACTCTACATCAACGCCGATCTCTTTCGGCAATCGCACTTCATTACCACGGCCATTCACAATGTCATCGAAGCCCTGTGGCATGGCGCGGTGCTGGTGGTCATTGTGCTGGCGCTCTTTCTGCTGAACTTCCGCACGACGGCGATCACCCTCACGGCAATCCCGCTCTCCATCCTGACCACGTTCATCGTGTTCCACCTGATGGGCATGTCCATCAACACGATGACGCTCGGCGGACTGGCCGTCGCGATGGGGGAACTGGTCGATGATGCGATCGTCGGCGTGGAGAACGCGTACCGGCGGTTGCGCGAGAATCGGCAGCGGGAGAAACCGCAGGCCGCGTTGCGCGTGATCTTCAACGCGACGCTCGAAGTGCGCGGCCCGATCGTGATCGGGACGGTGATCGTTCTGCTGGTCTTCCTGCCGCTCTTCTTTCTGCCGGACATTGCCGGACGGCTCTTTCAGCCTCTGGCGATCGCGTACATCGTGAGCGTTCTGATGTCGATGGTGGTGTCGCTGACGATTTCGCCGGTTCTGGCGCACTACCTGCTGCCGGGCATGGCGCAGATCCGGGGTGGCGGAAAGAGAAAGAAGGAGAACCGGGACGGATTCCTTTTGCGCGGCGCGAAGTGGCTGGCCCTGCGCTGCTACGGGTTCTCGCTTCCGCGGCCGGAAGCGGTCCTGATGATGTGCGGCATACTCGTCGTGGTGGCGATCATCGGCGTCTTTCAGATGGGCCGGGAGTTTCTGCCGCACTTCAATGAGGGCACGGCCACGGTGAACGTGGTTGCCATGCCGGGTGTTTCGCTGAAGCAGGCCGATGAACTCGGTCGCATGGCCGAATCGATGCTGCTTGAGATTCCCGAGATCAAGGCGACCGGACGCCGCACCGGCCGTGCGGAGATGGATGAACACGCGCAGGAGGTGAATGCTTCGGAGATCGAAGTCGATTTCTGGACCCGGGCGGAAGCGCGCGATCCCGACGCGATGGCCGGGCACACCGGCCGCCGGCCGCCGTCACGTCTGCGCCCGCGCGAGGAAGTCTTTATCGGGATTCGCGAGAAACTGGAAGCGATTCCCGGCATCAACATCGGCATCGGCCAGCCGATCAGCCACCGCATCGACCACCTCGAGACGGGCGTCCGTGCTCAGATCGTCATCAAGATTTTCGGCGACGATCTGCGCCTGCTCCGGACGCTCGCGGAGCAGGCCTTCGAGGCGATGGCGCACGTGGACGGTGTGGTCGATCTGCAGATTCAGTCCCAGATGCAGATTCCGCAATTGCATTTCACCGTGGATCGCGATCGCGCCGCATCGTTCGGCTTCACGAGCCGCGATCTGGTGCGCTCGCTCGAGATCGCCACGCGCGGCCGGGCGATCTCGCAGGTGATCGACGGCGTGCGCACGTTTGACCTGGTGCTCGTCATGGATGAGCCGTGGCAGAACGACCCCGATCGGCTTGCGACGATGCGCCTGGTCTCCCCGACCGGCGCGATCGCGCTGGTGCGAGATGTGGTTGAGATCCGGGAGACACCCGGTCCGAACTCGATCTCACGCGAGAACACGCAGCGGACGATGGCGGTCTTCTGTAACGTGCAGGGGCGCGATCTCGGCGGTACCGCCGTCGCGGTGCGCGAAGCGGTCATGGGCGCGATCGACTGGCCGGAAGGGTACTCGATGCAGCTTGAGGGCCAGTTTCTTTCGCAGCAGGAAGCGACCCGCATCATTCTGTTGCTCGGCCTGCTCTCGCTCCTGCTCATGTTCTTCATCCTCTACAGCTACTTCGGCAACTGGGTCATGCCCGCGCAGGTCATGCTCAATATCCCCTTCGCGTTCATCGGCAGCGTCGGTGCGCTGCTGCTGGTCGGTGAAGACTTCAGCGTCGCCAGTCTCGTCGGCTTCATTTCGCTCTGCGGCATCGCCAGTCGGAACGGCGTGCTGATGATCAGCCATTACCTGCACCTCATGGTGAATGAAGGCATGAAGTTCGGTGAGGAGATGGTGATCCGCGGCAGTCAGGAGCGCGTGGCGCCGGTACTCATGACCGCGCTCACGACCGGCCTCGGCCTGATTCCGCTCGCCATTGCCGCCGGTCAACCCGGCAGGGAGATTCTCTATCCGGTCGCGGTCGTCGTCATCGGCGGCCTGGTGACCAGCACCATTCTCGATTTCTTCGTTACGCCGACGGTCTTTCTGCGCTTCGCGAAGGATGCCGCCGAACGCACCGTCGCGCGGCGCCTTTCCCACGATTCCAACCACTCACTTCAGGAGTTTCCCCATGTCCACCACTGACCCAACGATCCGGTCGCGACCATCGGTCGCCCGGGCGCTGTTGCTGGCGCTGACCCTGCTGTTGACCGGCAACGTCCTTGCCCAGCACGACCACGGCCACGATCATGACCACGATGACATCGAGTTCCCGGAACCGACGAACTTCGTCGAGGCCGCAGAACAGGCGTTGGAGATCGCCGGCCATCTGCGCGCAGACCTCGAGAGTCGCAGCTTCGATCACCTTCACGATGACTCGATCGTTCTCGCCCGGGTCGCGCGGATGCTGGGCCGTCTCGCACTTGTCGGCGACAGCGGCGTGGCCCGGCCGCACGTGCGCGAAATCAATATCGCCGGGCGCGAGCTCGCCATGATTGCCGATCGGCTGCACGATGCGGCGGATTCAAAGAACGAAACCGCCTGTCGCCGGCATCTGGAGGCGATGACGGACCACCTCGCGGTCATTGAAGCGAATCTGAAAAGAGTCACCGGTCGGACCTACACCGCGACCATGACTTTGGCGCGCTCGCCGGTACCGGCCGGGCAGGATGTGGCGCTGCAGATCGCCATCAGAGACGACCGCGACCGGCCCATCACATCGTTTGATGTCGTTCACGAGCAGCGTCTGCATCTGATCGTCGTCTCGGACGACCTCGATTGGTTTGCCCATCATCATCCGAGTTTGGACGATCAGGGTCACTTCGAACTGACCATGCAGTTCCCCGCTGGGGGCAGGTACCGATTGTTCCACGATTTCAAGCCCGCCGGCATGCCCGCGGCGATCGCGAAGGCCGATCTGACCGTCGAGGGTGAGCGCCGGGAGCGCCGAACGCTGGAGCCGAATGTCGAAAGGCCGCAGCGTCTCGGTGAGTATGAAGTCGAATCGCACGGCCACCGGACGATCCACGCCGGGCGGGAGGGTGCACTCTGGTTCATCGTCCGGCACCGTGGTGAACCGGTCGAGCATTTTCAACCCTACCTCGGTGAGCGCGGCCACCTGGTTGCGATCAGCCGCGATCTTGCCCACTACGTTCACGCTCATCCGGCCGGCCACGACCACGACCACGATCACCAGCACCACGATCATGGCCACGACCAGCATGACCACGGTCATCATGCCGGCGCGCTCGGCTTCCACGTGAAGTTTCCCGAACCGGGCCTCTACCGCATGTGGGTCGAGTTCA
>SKZB01000330.1 GCA_007127615.1 Phycisphaerales bacterium
ATCCTGCTGCTGGGTTTCTGCCTGGCGTTACTGCTGGACAGCGTGCGCGCGATTCTCTGGGAGCGTTCCACCGTGCCCCGGTGGCCCGCGCTGGTGGTCGCCCTGCTTTCCCTGGCGGTGAAGGAGTGGTTGTTCTGGCGCACACGGCGGGTGGCACGGGAGACGCGTTCGTCGATGCTTCTGGCCAACGCGTGGCACCACCGGACCGACAGTATCACGTCGATCTTCGCCGCCGCGGGAATCGGGGCCTCGATCCTGCTGGGCGAGGGATGGGCGTTTCTCGACGCGGTCGTCGGCGTGCTGCTCGGCGGATACATCGCCATCGAAGGGGTGAAGCTGCTGATGAACGCCATCAAGGATCTGATGGACACCGCGCCGGAGCAAAGCGTGATCGATGATTTACGCGAACACATTCTGGCGGTCGACGGCGCGGTGGGTTACCACGATTTTCGCGCCCGGCGGGTGGGCGACATGATCGAGGTTGATCTGCACCTGCTCGTCTCACCGGAGATTTCGGTCAAAGCCGGCCACGACATCGCCTCGAAGGTGAAGCACGAAATCGTCCGCCGTCACCCCGAGGTTCTCAACGTGCTGATTCACATCGAGCCGGACACGCCCGAGCATCAGCACGAGCGCGGCGTGGCGGAAACCGACCTGAGCATCCCGGATTCGGGCGACTGATCGCCCATCCCGTTCACCGCGCCCAGCGAACTTCGAGCCGAAAATCCACCGCGTCCTGATCGAGCGCGCGGCCGTGAAGCCGCACGTTCTGTTTCGGCTCCAGCGCCACCATCCGCCAGCTCATCGCGGGCGAAATCTGCATGCCGTCTTCATCGTAGAACAGAAACCGGTAGTCGATCAGGTACTGTCGCTCGGTCAGATTGCGCACCGGCACATCGATCGCGAGCGGCTTGTCCGCGTCCGGATCCACCCGGATGTCCTGAAAGCCGATCCACGGCCGCAGATCCGGCGCCAAGACCGTGATGCGCGGGTCATTGACCTCGGCCGGATACGGATCGGCCATGCCGGCGCCCGGCGAACGATCGGCCTGACAGCCGGACAGGATCGCCACGAAGAGCGCGGCCGCGCAGGCAACGCTCAAAGTCATAGAACCACGATCAACGTTCTTCATGGGAAGACTCCGGTGCAGGTGAGGGACGGGTGAACCGATCACGGTACAGGATAGGACACGACGAGCCGCGCGGATGTTCCCGATCGTCGAGAACGGTTTCCGCCCGGAGTCGGTCCGCGCCGGAAATCGTCCCCTCAGGCCGGTGCGCCGTGCGCCGCTTCTCTCATCAGCCGTTTCATCTCCGCGACCGCCTCGCGGAGACCGAGAAAGATCGATCGGCTGACGATCGCGTGACCGATGTGAAGTTCGCGCACGCCGGTCAGAGCGGCGATCGGCTGAACATTGACATAGTTGAGCGCGTGCCCCGCGTTGAAACGCATCCCCAGTTCCCCGATGCGATCACCCGCGCGGCGGATGCGTTCCAGCTCCTTCACCACGGCCGGGCTTTCCGAGTCGCGCCCCTTCTCCCAGAAGGCGTGGGCGTACGGACCGGTATGCACCTCACAGACGGCGAAGCCGCAGGCCCGGGCGGCGTCAATCTGGTCGGGCTCCGCGTCGATGAACGCGCTGACGAGAAGTCCGGCATCACGAAGCTCGCCGACGGCGCGTTCGAGTTCCTTGCGGCGACCGATCACATCCAGTCCGCCCTCGGTGGTGACCTCCTGCCGTCCTTCGGGGACGAGCATGACCATCTGCGGCCTGATCTCGTGCGCGATCTCGATCATTTCGTCGGTGGCGGCCATTTCGAGGTTGAGTTTGACGTGCACCAGTTCGGCCAGCCGGCGGACATCTTCGTCCTGGATGTGACGACGATCCTCCCGCAGGTGCACGGTGATGCCGTCCGCCCCGCCGAGGTGCGCTTCCGCCGCGGCCCACACCGGATCGGGTTCGTAGGTCCGCCTCGCCTGCCGCACCGTCGCCACGTGGTCGATGTTCACGCCCAGTTCAATCATGACCCGGAGCGTATGACGGCGGTCGTGCTTCGACAAGTCATCGGCCGGGACGGCGCGGGAGCTCCGGCGGGGACGGCGGCTTGGTTCGGCCTGCCCGGCTGGTTATACTTCAGTGAAACGAACCACCTTCCCCCACGAATCCGTCGGCAAGGCGACTCATGGCAACCTTCGCCCGCAAGCTCAAACAACTCAATCAGGAACTGATTGCGCAGGGTAATCGTGTCGTTGATCACACGCTCCGTGCGGTGGACAGTTACTTTGAGTCCGACCGCGCCAAGGCGGAGATGGTGATCGAGGGGGATAATGAGATCGATCGGGTCGACGTGGCCATTGAACAGACGGCGGTTCCGCTGCTGGGAATGGGCGAGACCGATCCCCGTTCGATTCGCGCCGTGCTGCTGGTGGTGAAGGCGAACAACGAACTCGAACGCATCGCCGACTGCGCGGTGGATATCGCTGAGGTCGTCGTCCAACCGGGCGATCATTCCGAACCGGTACCGTCCACCTTTCGGGTCATGGCCAACAGCGTGGTCGGTATGCTGCGTGATGTGAACCACGCGATGGCGGAAACGAACACGGAACTGGCCCAGCAGGTGTTGAGCTTCGACGATGCGGTGCGGCAGTTCAAACGCGAGATCATGCTCGATGCGCAGCAGAAGGTTGCCTCCGGCGATTTCACCGTGGATTTCGCCTTTCGGCTCCTGACCGTCACCAAGGCGCTGGAGCGCATCGCGGATCACTGCACCAACATCAGCGAACAGGTCATTTACCTGGGGACCGGCAAGACGGTGCGCCATCTCAGCGAAGGGTGGTCGCAGCCCGAGCCGCCCAACGTCTCCGAAACCTGAGACCGCGCGTTCATGCCGCTGGCTTTACCGCCCGACCACCGGTACCTTGATGAGCATTGCGTCGTTCACCCGTAGGAGAAGAACATTATGGCGGGAGGAGCCGTCAAGCAGTGCGTGGTCTGCGGTGAGGATTGCGCGAACAAGCCGCGCGTCAAGGATCCCAAGGGGCGGTACTACTGCAAGCCGTGCTACAACCGCGCGGCCGCCGAACGGAGAGAAAAGCAGCGGCAGCGCGATCTCGAAGGATCACGTGAATCGAGCCCGCCTCCAAACGATCCCGGCAACGAGTCCACCGCCGGCGGGCTCGGCCTCGGGTCACTGCTCGACGACCCCGATGCCAGTGGCAGCGGGATGGGGATGGGGATCGGCATGGCCGATGGCACCTGCCCCGAATGCGGCAACGGCTACGAAGCCGGCGCGGTGATCTGCGTCAACTGCGGCTACAACCTGCGTTCCGGCAAGAAGCTTCAGGCCAGCGTCATTGAGGACGACGGCGCGGCAGATGGCGCGGATGGCGCGTCGCCCGCGCGAACCAAATGGCCGACCGTCATCGGCGTGCTCTCCATCATTGTCGCGGCCCTCGGCCTGCTGATTGACCTCGCCGGCACCGTCAGTGTCATCCCGGTGCTGACCGAACTCGGTGCCGTCGGCGCGATGGTTCTGATCATGTACGTGCTCGGCATCGGCTTCTCCGGCTGGCTGGGCGTCGGCGGCGTCATGCTCCTGCAGCGCCGCGCCGCGGCGGCGATGATGCTGAAGCTCTGGGCCGGCGTCTACCTCGCGACACAGGCGCTGCTGATCATCGTGACGGCCGTCCTGGCGATGGCCGCATCCGATTCGCTGCTCGCAGAGCTTGCCGAGGAGGGCGTCGAGGCGGAAGTGCTTGAATTCCTGCGCGGCGCGTGGACGCTCATCGTGATCGGCGGCAGTCTGTTCAGCTTCCTCTGGCTGGCCATCGCGCCGGCGTTTCTGCTGATCTGGTTCCGCCGGAAGAAGATTCAGCGTGAAGTCGAGTCGTGGGAGATTCGCGATTCTGGCGAACGCGACGGCGCGGCGCCCGAATCCCCGTGAGGATCTCTGAAAAGGGCCTTTGCACCCCGCGGGCGGAATCGTCTGAGCGCATGCGGGAAGTGAACCCTGATAGACTGACGCGTCATGCAGAGCTTTCACGCAACGACGATCGTCTCCGTCCGTCAGAACCAGCGCGTGGCGGTGGCCGGTGACGGACAGGTCAGTCTCGGCCCAACCATCGCCAAGGCCGATGCGGTCAAGGTGCGCCGTCTGACCGAACTCGGCGCGGACAAGGCCGGCGTGCTCGTCGGTTTTGCCGGCTCGGCCGCGGACGCCTTCGCCTTGCTCGAGCGATTCGAAGCGCGGCTGAAGGAATCACCCACCAACCTCATGCGCGCTGCGATCGAACTGGCGAAGCAGTGGCGCACCGATCGGGCCTTGCGGCGGCTGGATTCACTTCTGCTGGTGGCCGATCGGAACACCACGCTGCTCATCTCCGGTCAGGGCGATGTGATTGAACCCTCCGACGGTATCTGCGCGATCGGTTCCGGCGGTTCGTACGCCCTGGCGGCAGCCCGCGCGCTGGCGGCGAATACCGACCTGCCCGCGCGCGAAATCTGCCGCAAAGCCCTCGTGATTGCGGGCGAGATCTGCGTGTACACCAACACTTCCGTAACCGTGCTGGATCTCGATGAAGAACCGAAAGCGCGCGATGCCGCGTCGGGCTGAACGTTCGGCCCCCCGCTCACGACGTCCGAGGCGGGGGCGCGCGTCGCATCTTCCGATGATCAGCGCGTTCCGCATCAAGGCGGGCCTGGTTGTACTGACCGGATTGTGTCTGACCCTGGCGCTGAGTTGCCTGGAGCGAATCGGCCCGCCGCCGGCGCTGCGGTGGGATGCGTTATGGGTCCATCAGCATCGCGAGCTGGTACGGATCGGCATTCTCTCGTTGCTGGTGGCGGCCGCCTCGACCGTGCTCCTGGTCATGACCCGGCGCGCCAGGTGGTGGGCGCTTTCGTTCTGGATCATCGCGGCGGCTCTGGCGTGGTCCGGGTTCTCGGACCGATTGCCGACGCTGATTCGCGTGGTCTGGGAACATTCCGGCCCGGCCGGGTGAATGATCCAGCGGGCCGGATTAATCGCGGCGGACGTTAGGCCGATAGAACCACCGGTGTCATCTCTGATCAACAAGCTTCGTCAGGCATTCACCGGCGATGGCCGGAGCGAATCCGGGCCGGTCCGATCGCTCCTGCAGCAGGCCGAACGTCACTCACGGGTGATAGAACTCGTGCCGTTGTTGCATACCCCGCAACTGCAGGACCGCGCCCTCACCGCGACCATCGAGATGGTGCGCCAGGACGACCTGGTCATCAGCCAGCCGATGATCGGCGGGCGGAACTATCCCCTGGCCAAGAACGAAGGGTTTGAGCTGGTGGTCACGAGCCCCTCCGGTCCGCGATCGGGGGAGACGAAATCGCTCGGCCGGATCAAGGTGCCCACCGCCTCCGGTCGCACGTTGTACGGCTACCGGATCACCATTCCCGATTCACTGGACGGGTCGGATCGGCGCGACTCCCGCCGCCACCCATTCAACGATCGGCACGCCCCCGCGATCGAAATCTATCCGCTCAACCGGGAGAAACCGGTCCGCGGCAAGGTTCTCGACATCAGCGCGACCGGGGTGCGCATCATCTGTGAGAAGTGCGACCTGAGCCATCTCGTCAATCAGGATGCGGTTCTGAAGATCGCGCTTCCCGAGCCGGCCGACGATCTCGTTCAGGTCGCCACCCTCGTGCGCTGCTCCAACGTCGGTCGTCGCGGGACGCAGGAGATTGCCGCGCAGTTCAAACAGCCCGTCGCATCGCTTGCGGCGCTCGTCTCCAGTATGACCAGAAGCGGCGCACCATCGACCCGACCGAGGCGGCGTTCCGCCTGACCGTCCTCTATTCGCCGCGCTCCGCCGCATCGTCGCGCCGGCCCGACGCGCGGTACTTCGTGCGGCGCCGGGCGTAGATCTCGGGAGCGATCGGCAGATCCGGCACTTCGCCCGACTGCCACTGGGCGTGAATCTTCTTCAGAAACGGCACGCACCACTGGCACCCCGTTCCGGCACCGAGGCAATCACACAACTGGGAGGGGACGCGCGGCTTCTCGCGGTTCATGTACGTCGTCAGCTTGCGGAGACTGACGCGAAAGCACAGGCAGACATGATCATCCGGGTCCATCGCAGCATCATACGCCCGCCGCCCGGAACGCGGGCCCGCCCCGCTCACGCGAGGGTCAGGGCGAGGGCCAGATTGCCCGCGTTGAACAGGATGTGCATCAACACCGGCGCGATCAGCCGACCGGTTCGCTCGTACGCCCAGCCGAAGGCAAGTGAGAGGACGAACAACGCCGCCAGCGCATGCGCATCGGCGGACCCAAGATGCATCAATGCGAATGCCGCACTCGTGGCGATCACGGCCGGCCATGGCCCGATGCCGAATCCGCGCAACGCACGCTGCAACAGCCCGCGGTACAGCACTTCCTCGACCAACGGCGCGATCAGCACCACACCAATCACCGTGGCGATGTAAGCCGGCGACCACGGCTCTTCCAGCAGCCGGCGGAGGGTCTCGTGCGCCACCGGATCGGGGCGATCACCCGTCACGATTTGGGTGACCCGGCCGGCGAAAAAACCGGCGACCGACATCAGCGGCCAGATCAGGACCAGCGCCAGCCCGCCGACCAAAGCCGCCCGGGACCACGACGAGCGACGATCCGGCTGGGGCGCACGCGCCCGCAGCAATAGAACGGCGAAGGCGATCAGAACAATCGACTGCGCGAGATACATCCCCAACATAAGCTGTGACTGCTCGGCCAGCGTGAATCCCATCTCCCGCTCGTCGCTCGGCTCGATTCCGAAAACCTGAGCTGAAACCATCACTCCGATTGCAGCCAGGGCAAGTCCCAGCAGAAACAGCACGAGGAGCACGAGTGGATCGGCCAGACCCGGCGTCCGGGGCAGCCGATCCAGCCGAAACCATTTCTTCCCGACGATCACGATGAGAAACACCGCCGCCAGCAGCATGGTCAGCGCATCGGCGATCGTGATTCGGAAGGCCGAATCGTCCGCGGGCGCCGCTTCTTCGGGGGAAACCGGGGAGACCGGCACGGGAGAGGCGGTCAGAGCCGGCGTCGCGGGCGGCACGTCAGCGGAAAAAAAATCGTCGCTCGCGGCTGACGATTCAGGGCCGGCCGCGATAAGCTGCTGACCGAAACTTGAGATCAGAATCAAACTGAAGACCATCAGGCAGACGGCCCGTCCGCCCCCGCCGCGATGGAGAGTTCGGAAACGCCACCCGATGCCCGATGCCCCGACCGACAATCCGGAGCCGATCACCCTGGAGACGATCATCGCCCGGAAGCGGGTGGAAGTCGCCAGGGCGCAGGAAATGACGCCGATGAAGACGCTGGAAGCGCGGGTGGCGCAGATCGACCCGCCGCGCAACTTCTTCGCCGCCGTGGTCGATGAGCAGGATCGATCGATAATGCGGATCATTGCGGAAATCAAGCGAAAGAGCCCTTCCGCCGGCATCATCCGAGATGATTTTGACCCGGCGAGAATTGCCACACAATACGAGAAAGCCGGCGCGGCGGCGATCTCGTGCCTGACCGACGAACAGCACTTCGGCGGCCACCTCGGCTACATCAAGCAGATCAAGGATGCCGTCCGACTGCCGGTCCTGCGCAAGGACTTCATCGTCGATGAGTATCAGATCTGGGAAGCCCGCGCCGCCGGCGCCGATGCCGTGCTCCTCATCGCCGAGGTCATCAACGAAGCGGAGCTGCTGGACATGATGATCCTGGTCCAGCGGCTCGGCATGACCTCACTCGTGGAGGCGCACGAGACGGAAAAGCTGCTCAAAGTCCGGCGACACATCGGCTTCCCCCACGCCGGCTATTCGCTGCTCGGCATCAATAACCGAGATCTCCGCACGATGAAGACGGATCTCTCCCACTCCTTTCGCCTCGCGGAAATGGTCGAGAATCAGCGGGTGCTCGTCAGCGAGTCCGGCATCAGAACTGCCGATGATCTCAAACGACTTCGCGCCCACGGGATCAACATCGCCCTGATCGGCGAGTCACTCATCTCCCAACCCGACCCCGGGGCCGCCCTCAAGGCGTTACTCGACGGACTGCGCCCCGAGCATCCCGGCCCGGATGCGGGCTCGAATCCGAAGTCGGATGCTGAGAACGATTCAACGGATCCGGGCGATCAGCGCGACCGTTGACCGGACGGGCGATCCCGGGGGGTGCGCCACCCCGCCTCATCCGGCCCGGCGGTCTGTCCCAAAGCGATTTCTCGTGGAACGCCGGCCGGCACTTCAGCCGTGGATCCGGCGGGTGGTGCCGCAGATTTCCCGCAACGCCTCGCGGTCGGCGGGGGTGAGCCGAATGCGTCCGTGCGGCGGGACGGTTCCGTGGGAATGCATCACCGCCTGCGGATCGTTGACGTGATCCAGACCGAGCGCATGGCCGAATTCGTGGGCGAGCACCAGCACGAGTTCGTCAAAATCGCTGAACTGCATGATCAGGATCCGCTCGTCGATGATCCGTTCACTTCGGCCGAAGCGGCTGACCTGCTGCTCGTACCGGCCGACGTGAAGATGCAGAACGCCGCGGCGGCGCGGCCGCTGCTCTTCCAGCGACGCTTCGAGCGCCTGCAGTCGTTGCTGTTCCCGCTGGAGTTCTTCCGAAGCCCGGTTCAGTCGCATGCGAACCAGATCGCGGTGCCCGCTCACGCGACCCTGTTTGAATCGCTCCACTTCCTCA
>SKZB01000053.1 GCA_007127615.1 Phycisphaerales bacterium
ACCATTCAGAGCAGCCGGAGAGGGTAACGCGGCGGATCCCGGACTTTCGGGGGGAGCCGAGGGGGGACTTGTCTTCAGGATTCGGGGGCCGGCGGCGAAGCCCCCCGGGGGAGGTGCAACCGTCACTCGTGACCCACACGATTTCCGGAAGAGCCATACACTGAACGCATGTCCATCAATCAGGAACTGGCGCGCCGGTTCGAGGAGATGGCGGCGGCCCTTGAACTGACCGGCGCGAATCCCTTTCGCATCAACGCTCACACCAAAGTCGCCCGGCTGCTCGAAGAGATGAGCGCCGACATCGCCGCATTGGCAAAGGATGGCGGCATCAAGCGTCTGACCGCGATCGACGGCATCGGCGAAGGCAGCGCGAAGAAGATCGTCGAGTACCTCGACACCGGCCGTATCGAAGAGCACGATGCGCTGATGAACGAGGTGCCGCGCGGCCTGTTTGATGTTCTGAACATTCCCGGCCTCGGGCCGAAGACCGTCAAACTCATGTGGGAGAAGGCGGACATCACCGATCTCGAATCGCTCAGGAAGGCCCTGGCGTCGGGCGAACTCGAAGATCTGCCGCGCATGGGCCGGAAGACGATCGAGAACATCAAGGATGCCCTGGAGTTTGCCGCAAAGGCCGGCGAACGCCGGCGTCTCGGCGACGCGCTGCCCGTCGCGGAAGGGGTCGTCGAAGAGCTTCGGAAGGTCAAGGGCGTCCGGCAGATCGAGTACGCCGGCTCACTGCGCCGCGGGAAGGAAACCATCGGCGATATCGACATCCTGGCTTCCACGTCCGATCCGGAGGCGCTGAGCGAGGCATTCCGGGGGATGAAGGGAGTCACGAAGGTGCTGGCGGCCGGCGAAACGAAGAGCTCGGTCCGGCTGGACCTCGGCATGCAGATCGACCTGCGGATCGTGGATGAGGCCGCGTTCGGCGCAGCGCTGATGTACTTCACCGGTTCGAAGGAACACAACGTTCTCCTGCGCGAACGCGCGATCAGGATGGACATGCGGCTGAACGAGTACGGCCTTTTTCCGCATGATCATGATGATGATCAGGATCAAGATCAGACGCCGCCGCAACGGCGTGGGGTGAAACCCGTTGCCGCCAAAACGGAAAAGGCCATCTACCGCAAGCTCAAGCTGGCGTGGATTCCGCCCGAACTGCGCGAGGACCGCGGCGAAATCAGCGCGGCGGAGCAGGACCAACTGCCGAAGCTCATCGAGCTCGATGAGATCAAGGCGGAGCTGCACTCCCACACCACCGCGTCGGACGGCAAGTTCTCGATTGATGAACTCGCAGCGGAAGCCAAACGGCGCGGCTACCACACGATCGCGATCACCGACCACTCCAAATCAAGTGTGCAGGCCAACGGTCTCTCGCCGGACCGATTGCGGAAGCACATCGAAGCCATCCGGGAGGCGGATGAGCGCACCCCGGGGATCACGATTCTGGCCGGTTCGGAAGTGGACATTCACGCCGGCGGCTCGCTCGATTACGAAGATGATCTACTGGCCGAACTGGACGTGGTGGTCGCCTCGCCCCACGCGTCGTTGAAGCAGGAACCGCAGAAAGCGACCGCGCGGCTTCTCGCCGCGATCGAACACCCGCTGGTCCACATTCTCGGTCATCCGACCGGCCGGCTTATCAATACGCGCGCGGGGCTGTCGCCGGACATCCACGCGCTGATCGAGGCGGCGGTCGAACACGAGACCGCGCTGGAGTTGAACGCGAACTATCTGCGGCTGGATCTGCGCGATTCACACCTGAAGGCGGCGGTCGAAGGCGGCGCGCTGATCGCGATCAACACCGATGCCCACTCTTCGGTGCACTTTGACTACCTGCGCTACGGGATCCTGACCGCGCGCCGCGGCTGGTTGACCAGGTCATCGTGCATCAACACGTGGGGCAGGGAGAAGCTGCGGAAGTGGATGGCGTACAAGCGCTGAGGAGAACGGGCGGCCGTCTGCCGCGCAGGACGGCCCCCCCACTCACGCCACGTCCCCCCCGCGCGCGGCTTCACTGAACGCAGCCCCCTTTGCGCGCGACGTCCCTTGCGCTACGGGGTCACCCGTCACCCCGGACGATCCGGGCGAGGCGTTCAATGTCGCCGGCGGTGACGTAGATCTGGCAGCTCACGCGGATCCACCACGTTTCGTTCCATTCGATGATCGGCACTTCGATCCGATGTTCACGGCTGAGGTGGTGTCGTAATCGATCCGCGCTGCCGAAGCGCTCGCGCGCCGATTCCGGGATGCGCACCGTCGCCATCGATCCGAGCATCGATCCGTCGGCGGGCGAGATCGGCTCGACCTCCCACGCGCGCGTGAGGTGCTGATGGGCCCATTTGGCGAGACCGTGGTTGTAAGCCCGAACGCGCTCCCAGCCGTACCGGTCGAAGTAGTCGATTGCGGCCGGCACGCTGAGCCAGGCGGAGAGATCGTGCGTCCCCTGCCAGGCGAACTCCGCGGCGAGCCCCTGTTCGTAGTGGTGGGAGATCGTCAGCGGATGAACCGGCGCCTGGCGATCGGGATGGACCCACAGAAATGCGGACCCGACCGGCGCGGAGAGCCACTTGTGCAGATTGCCCGTGTAGTAGGTTGCGCCCAGATCGGCCAGCCGTGTGATGTCGAGATCGAACATGCCCACGGCGTGGGCGCCGTCCACCAGCACATCGACGCCGCGCTCCCGGCAGAGCTGCAGGATCGCGTCGATCGGAAAGAGCAGTGCCGTCGGCGAGGTCATGTGATCGAGAATGAACAACTTCGTTCGATCGTTCAGAGCGTCGGTCACGACCTGGAGCACCTGCTCCGGTCCGGTGACCGGCAGGGGCAGCTCGGCCTCGACCGCCGTAGCGCGGATCTGACCGGCGACATGGCGCATGCTCATGCGCACCGCGTTGTAGACGTGGTCGAGCGTCAGAATCTCATCGCCCGGTTCGAAGGAAAGGGAACGCAGAACCGCGTTCACCCCGCCGGTCGCGTTGGTGAGAAATCCGAAGTCCTCGGACCGGATTCTCAGAAACCGGGCCAGCCGGTCCTTGGCGTCGAGCAGACGCTGCGGGCGCCGGCGATCGAGAAACTCCACCGGCCGGGCTTCGAACTGATGCCGCAGGGATTCGTGGGTCTCGACGACCGATTTCGGCCGGGCGCCGAAACAGCCGTGGTTCATGAACGCAATCTCGGGATCGAGCATCCACTCATCGATGATTCGGTCGCCGATCGGGGCGGGTGGTTGAAACAATCCGGTATCCGGTGACGTATGCATGATGCGAAGGTTAGTCTGGGAAGTGATCGGCGTCAGACGATTTTTCGCCCTTGGAAAGACCTTTAATCCGAGGCCCGCCCATGTGGGGTACCGTTCCGTGACTTTTTTCTCGAAAACCGCTTGCCATACGGCGAGTGTTGGGGTAACGTTGTCCAAACAGAGTCGCGTGTTTTTCTGGAGTGAGCCGGGACTCCACGCCGAAAGCAGAAGCAGGACCTGAACGAAAACCGTAAATGCACCCTTCAATGAAACTGGAAATGAAACTGCAGGCGAACCGCCGAATGATCCTCCAGGTCGACCGCGCGGCGAGACGGCCAGCGAGACGGCCAGTGAGTCTGGAAAAAAACCGGGCTCCGGAAAATGAGCCGTCCCATCCGGCCACGGGGTTACCGGATGTCGCTGGAGATTGCTGGATACTGCCGGAGGTCGCCGGTTCTCGACAGAGGGAAGAAGCAGGAATCAAGGAGTTGGCGGAAAAATTTCGGAGGACCCATGGCCACAACGGTCGCCGGAACCTTGACCGGAACTTTGACCGGAACCTTGACCGAAACTTTGACTGGGCCCCTGACTGGGACCATCGCAGAGATCGAACGTTGGGTTGATTGAGTTGACGGCCGGTGATGGTGAGTTCCCGTGAAAACGGTCGCGTTGGAGGCGCGGCGGGATTTCCGGCCGAATCGAGCCCAATCATCAGCAGTGGAGGCGAACGTGGGTATTCCTCTGGTACAAACCGGCCCCGGCGGCGGATTCACCCGTCAGTACCTCGCGCGACGGGGGCGCATCGTCAAGGTTCTCGGCGGCGACCGAAACGTCCGAAGTGAGGATGAGTTTCAGCAAGACGCCGGGCATGAGACCGGCCATGAATCTGGTCATGAGGCCAGCCATGAGACCAGTCATGAGACCGGGCCCAAAGCTGGTCATCGATCTGGTCATCGAACTGGTCTTCGGACTGGGGCGGAGGCCGGGAACCGGACCGATGAAAGAACCCTCCCCCGGACTATCCAGGATCATTCCGGACGGACCCGTTCCGGGCCAATCATGGCCGAGACGTCGCGGGCGGATTCCGGCGATCGATGGTTGCCCGGCCGACGGACCCGCCCGGCCGATTGGCTTGAGCGGCTGATGGGACTCGACCGGATCGAGCTCAGTTCCGAGGCCGTCGAAGCCGCAGCCCGTCTCGAACGGCGGCCCGCGCCGGACATGCCGGACATGCCGGACATGCCATCCGGCTCATCCGTCTTCAGACCGGTTCCGACTCTGCGCGTCGCCCGGCACTGGATCGGCGGCCAGCTGGCCCTGCTCCACCGGCTCGAAGAGAACATCCAGTCGACGGTTCGGTCATTGACCACCCCCCACCACGTTCTGAGTACGGAAGTCGCCACGGCGGGCACCGCGCCGAGGGCGACCTATCCCGATCAGGAGAGAAGAAACTATCACCCGACGACCCACACCGCCGGAGCGTCAGAGCGCGCCGAGGCATCACAGGAGAGAACGAATGAACCTCACCCCGAAGCAACTGCGGATCCTTCAACTGATTCGAGATTCACGAGTCACCCGTGGCTATTCCCCGACCATGCAGGAACTCGCCGACGAGCTCGGCATCAGCAAGGTCACCGTCTTCGAGCACGTCGAGGCGCTGATCAAAAAGGGGGCGCTCAAACGCGAAGCGAACAAGGCACGCTCTTTGTCTATCTGCGATAACACGATCGTTCCCGACGAGACGCAGCCGCTCAGCTTCCCCCTCGTCGGCAAGATCGCGGCGGGCAACCCGATCGAGAAGTACGAGCAGTCCGATTCGCTCAGTCTCGAAGAGATCTTCGGCCCGCGCGTTGGGCAGAAAGTCGGCAGCTACGCACTTCGTGTCGATGGCGATTCGATGAAGGACGAGGGCATTCTCGACGGTGACTACGTGATCGTCGAACGGCGCGATACCGCCCGCAACGGCGAGCGCGTCGTCGCCCTGCTGCCCAACGGCGAAACCACCCTCAAGACGTTCTTCCGGGAGGCGGACGGCCGTATTCGGCTGCAGCCGGCCAACCCGGACTTCGAGCCGATCATCGTCAAGGATTGTCGCGTGCAGGGCGTGGTGATCGGCGTCCTGCGCCGGTACTGACCCGCCGCCGGTGCGCGCTTCGGCGCACCGATCGGGCATCCGACCCAATTTGGATTTCGTAGACCCGGCAGGCGCCGCTTCACCGCGGCGTCTGCTGTTGCGCGCCCTCCGTCACTTCGTCACTCAAACCTTCAGTCCCTCCGTCGCTTCGTGCCTCCGTGCCTCCGTGCCTTCGTCCCTCCCTCCCTCGGCCCCGAACGTCAACGCCGACGGCTCTCGCGCCGCACGAGCATGACCCCCCGGTGATCGCGCCGTACCAGGCCGCGCAACTGGAGCAGGGTCAGCTCCGGCATGATTCGGCTCACGGGCAGTTGCGTGGCTTCCACGAGCTGATCGAGCAGCACGGGTTCGTCGGACGCTGACCGCTCGCGCAAAGCGCGAAGGACCGCCCGCTGCCCGTCGGTCAGGTTGTGTTCGCGCACCGGATCGACCGCCGGTTCCGGGCCAACGCCGCTTTCGGCGGCCGCGGGCGGGACCGGCGCCCCGTCCGGCAGGAGCCCCGTCGCAACGTTCGCGGCCTTCAGCAGGTGGGTGGCGGACTCGATCTGGGCGATGACATCGCCGTGGTCCAGCACCATCGCCGCCCCGCCGTCGCGGATCAGCTTGAGTGACCCCGCCGAAGCCGGGGAATCGACGCGCCCCGGAACGGCCATGACTTCCCGGCCATGATCTTCCGCGGCAAGTCGGGCGGTGATCAGCGCGCCGCTCCGTTCCGCGGCTTCGATGACCAGTACGCCCAGGGCCAGGCCGGCGATGATTCGATTCCGCCGGGGAAAGTTCGCCGCGACCGGCTCCGCGTGCATCGGGTGTTCACTGATGACCGCGCCATCCTCGGCGGCCAGCGCATCAAAGAGAGATTCGTGTTCACGCGGATACGGCCGGGCGAGTCCTGAACCCAGAACCGCAACCGTGCGGCCTCCGGACCGCCGCGCGGCGCGGTGAGCTTCGCCGTCCACCCCCAGCGCGCCGCCGGAGATGATCGTGAAGCCGCTTTGCGCGAGCAGGCCGGCGAAACGGGCGGACTGCTCGCGGCCGTAGGCGGTGCATCGCCGCGATCCCACGATTGCCATGCTGATCGCATCGTCCGGCCGCAGCGCGCCGCGAATCCAGAGCGCGCCGGGCGGATCAGGAATCTTCCGGAGAAGCGGCGGATAGTCATCATCTTCCCGCGTAATGAGCGCCACGCCGTGCTGGTCCATGGCGGCACGTTCCCGCTCGACCTCGGCGCGTTCGATGGCCTCGCGCAGCGCCGCCGCGGGCCGGCGCCCCACGCCGGGAATGTCCGCGAGGGCGAGAATCGATGCGGAGACCGCCGCTTCGGCCGAACCGAAATGATCGAGGAGTTTTCGGCGGGTCGCCGGCCCGATGCCCCGGGCGAGCAGAAGCCGAAAGGATGCGCTGTCGATTTCCCCGGGCTGACGCGGCATGGAACACCTCACCGGTTGGAAGTGCATCATACCCGAGTTTCCGGCCCGCCGGCCGCCGTACGGTCACCTCCCGCGATCGAAGAGGGTCTCCGGATACGCCAGGCGGTCCCGATCGTCGTTCGCCTCGGAATCGACGCCGAAGTCCGCCTGATCACGAGCGGGGGCGGTCCTTGATCCCGCCTGCGGCATCAGATGATCCGGCGAGGTGGTGCGAACCACGATCTCGCACGGTTGCTCGGTCCTTGGTTTCCGAACGCCACCGCCCTCTTCCGCCGTCCACGGCTCGCGTTCTCGGCCCCGTGACTCATCCTGTGGCTCGTCCGCGGGTTCATCAAGCTCTCCCGCGACTGCGAACCGCGCCGTCGGCGCGACCGCCGGCACGGCGCTGACGGCTCCGGCCGTCCGGGAGGTTTCCCCGGCCGGTGGTGACCCTTCGCCGCGCCCCCGGCGCCCGCCGCCCGGGCTCAGCACCAGGCCGAGGCAGAGGCACATCATGGCTCCGGCCAGAAGCCAGAGCCGACTGGAGCCGGTGGTCAGTCGGGACAGGCGACTCTCAGGACCGACCCGTTCCAGGCTGGGCCGTACCGGCACGGTCTGATCGATCCAGTCGGTCACCGCCGCCGAGTCGGTGGCAACCATGAGGACCGGCGTGTCTTCCGCCGGGATCAGATTCAACTGGGTCGCGATCAGCCGCCGGTAGAGCCCCGGATCATCCTGGTCCAGGGCGCTGAGAAAGTCCGCGTGGGCCTTCAGACGAAGCTGCGCGTGCTGCGCATCGAGTTTGAGCTGATCGCGCTGCAGCTCAAGCTGCCGGAGATCCTCCTGGGCCGGGATCAGGACCGCCGCCAGACAGAGCGCCAGGCCGGGCAGCAGATAGAGCCAGCCGGGGTCGAATTGAAAGAGCGGGCGCGGAGCGTGCTGCGGGCGGGCCATACCGCCTGTATCGGCCCGAACGGGGGCTCCGGCTGTAATACCGCGTGTCGCGAAGACGGGTCGGGGGCGAAATCCCGCGGGACTTATCCCTGCTTCCCGACCTCCTTGGCTCCTGCTTGCTGGTCCGGTCCCTGCTTCGCTGGAGTAAGTCGCGGCCGTCAGTTCAGTCCCGAGACCGCGCCGTGCGCTTCCAGCAGCGCGATCAGCTCTTCGTGCTCCGCGCCCCGCGCCAGATCGAGCGCGGTCATGCGGTTGCCCGCCTGATGATTGATGTCAGCGCCGCTTTCGATCAGGAACTGAGTCACTTCGACCGACTCGGCTCGAATTGCCCAATGCAGCGGCGTCATGTCGGGCGCGACGACCGGATCAATCTCGACGCCGGCCAGCACGAGTTGAATGACCACTTCCAGCAAGCCCGACCGGGCCGCGAGATGCAGCGGCGAGACCCCCTGCTCGGTCGGGGTATCCGGTGACGCTCCTTCGTCGAGCAATCGCAGCGCAATTTCCTCATCCTGATCGATGATCGCCTGATGAAACTCGCGATCGAGTTCGGCCTGTGTCTGCGTCTGAGCGTTCGCTTCCGCGCCGGTTTGATCGACTTCATCGGCCGTCGTTGAGCCGTTTCCGCAACCGGCGGCAGAGACAAGGAGAACTGAGAATAGACCGACGAGCAGCGCAATCCGAAGTCGTGACAGCATTGACACTGAGACGTTCCTTTCGAATCGGGGCGAAGGCGGTGATCAGTGCGAGCCCGAGCGGCTAGGGAAGCTCGTTTCGGTTGGCGACACCACCGTTCTCGACCAGGTAGTCGAGAAGCTCTTCGTTGCCGATGACGATCGCGAGATCGAGCGGCGTCGCGCCACTGTCCGTTTCGGCATTGATGTCGGCCCCGCTCTCGACGAGAAATTGAACGATGCCCAGTGACTGAGAGCGGACGGCCCAATGCAGCGG
>SKZB01000373.1 GCA_007127615.1 Phycisphaerales bacterium
CGGGAGCGCCTTGTGACGCACCGTCGCGCCCTGCGTGACGCGGGGCTCTCTGAGGAGGAAGTGAAGCGCGTCTGTGACCCGATGGAGTCGTTCCATCTCCAGTATCGGACAACTGCTTCTCCCTTCGTGCCTACGTGCCTCCGTGCCTTCATCCTGCAACGACAACCGCTTGCGACTTGGCAACATGGTGTTCGGTTGAATCACGGACGACCGGGCCCGCCAACCCCGCACCGGTTGATTCGGGTGTTCGGCGAGCGGCGGCGTGATGAGCGCCGTCGGTCAAGGCACGGTGACCTTCTCACCCACGCTCAGAGAAACACGTACGCAATCACTGCGAGCAGCGCGAATGCGACCGGAACGCCGGCGAGGGCGAGCAGCCCGAGGAGCAGCCGGCGGCGGCTGGTGGTGACACCTTCCGTCGCCGATGAACCGGGTTCACCGCACTCCGGGCAGTGGGTCGAGCCGCGCTCGCGATATCGCAGATCGTAATCGCACTTCAGACAGCGCGGCGACTCCTCAACGTAGCGCGTGGAGCGGATGATCAGCACCGTGCCCACGGCGGCCAACCCCACGGCCAGCAGAAGAACCATGATGATCAGTGGCCCTACGAGAAACATGGTCTCACCCCTCTCTCCCTGTGATCATAGAGTCGCGCGACCCGCCCTGCGATACCGTCGCCGCCGAGACTGCGCCTGCGGCGGCTCCGATCCGGTAGAAACATCTCACAGCACACAGCACCCTTCGGGATGCTGTGTGGCATGAGTTCGCGAAGAAGAACGGGTAACGTCTTGCCCGCGGGCGGAAGGGGAGGTGCGAGCATTCAGGAAACGGGGGGTTATTGCGCCGTGCGTCACCCGACCATCGTGCGCAGGTCGCACCTGGGTGAGGTGCTACGACATTTCCTGAAGGCCCGCGAGTCTGTTTCTTGCCATCTGGTGGTATTCTTCGAGTCCGGACGACATGGCGAATTCGGCAATGTCCACCCCGTCCGCATCGCACAGCGCCACGGTGTGTTCAAACAGACCGGGCCAGGTTCTACCGCCCGCTTCCTGGTAAGCCGAGATGAGCCGTTTGAGCGCATCATCACCGAAGATCGTTCGATAACCTGCGAAATCGATCGCCGGATCGCCCACCCTGGCCTCGGTCCAGTCGATGATGCCGGTCACGCTCGCCGAATCGTCGATGAGAATGTGGCCGACGTGAAGATCGCCATGCACCAGTGCGACATGACGTGGCCAGAGCGCATCGTTGGTCAGCCAATCCTGCCAGCGCTGCCACAGTTGGGAATTGACATCGAACGCTGCCCGCACGCGCTGCATTCGATCGTGCATGTCTCGCCGCAATTGTTCGGGCGCAATCACACGCAGGCCGGCGGCCACCGTCTTGTCCGGGTTCACCCCATGGAGGGCCGCCACCGTCCGGGCCAGTGTTCGTTCAAAGGCGGCCGGGACGTTCTTCTCGTCGATCCGCCAGACGTAAGCTTTGGCCTTCATGTCGATGGTCGCGGCCGGGTGACCGTCCAGTTGACGATAAGCGATCATCTCTTCGGTGAAGATTTTCCAACGTGGCACCTGCACGGGCAACTGCTCGGCGATCAGGGCAAGGACGTGTTGCTCCCTGCGGGCACCCTCCAAAGCGTCCGGGCGGCGGGGGAGGCGCAAGACCCACTTCGCCCCGCTCCCGTCGCGGGCAAAGGCGACCAGAAAATCCAGGCCGGAAGAGTTTAAGGTGATCGAAGTCTCGCCCAAAACCAGTCCGTGGCGGGCGGCCTGGTCGAACAGTTCTCGGTGACTTCTGTCGCTGATCATGAACGCACCCTTGATGTCATTCAGCAATTCATTGGACCGGCCTCAAGCTCGTCCGTCAAGGAAAGTTCACCATCGTTCATCGCACCGAGCGACATGGGGTTCGGGAGGGGCGTGCATTCTGATGCCACTTTCTCCCGTCCAAACTGGGTTCGATTTTTAATGGGAGCTGTCCCTCTTTAATTGGCGCTTCAGGAATCTGCGCAAGTGACCCGCACGGATGAGAGGTTTTCGGGAGAGGTACAAAGGCACGATGGCACGGAGCGACGGAGGGAGGGGATGCGCAACCCGTGGAAGCCCGATCGGCCATGGCCCCTGAGCCCCCGAGCGCGGCGGATCTCGGACTTTCGGGGAGAGCCGGGGGGACTTGTCTTCAGGATTGGGGGGGCCGGCGGCGTAGCCCTCAGGGGCGGTGCAACCGTCACTCGTGACCCGCACGATTTCCTGAAGACCCTGAATAGGAGCTGTCCCGCCGGTTCCGGGAGCAGGCAGAGTGCGGTCTTCATTTCAAGATGGCCCGATGACAAGCAGGATGACGCTCACCCCGAATCTACTGGCTCTCCGGTCCGGTTGGCCAAAGTGTGAGGACAACATGCAACAGACCCTGCAATTCCTGATGTTGTCTCAGGACTCTGTGACGCCGAATCGCATTGATTTGTAACTCTCTCGCACTATATTCTCCATTGATCACTTCCGGAATTGCTGGAACCTCTCTGCTTAAAGTCGCCAGAGACTCTCTCGCGCGGTCAATCGCCGTTCTCCCTGCGTGATCCTGTGCGTCCGGATCAGCTCCGGCGCCCAGCAAGGCTCGAACGACAGCAGGGTTCGCTCTCGTGCTGGCAATGTGCAGTGCGGCGCTCCCGTCGAGATCCGTGACATTCGGATCGGCACCGTGGTCCAGCAGCAAAGAGACAATCTCGAGGTCAATCGGATTCGCACTCACGGCCAACATGAGCGGCGACGGACGACGCTGGTCGGTCTCGTTCACATCAAGAAGATCAACGAAATGTTTCACCGCATCCCGGTTGCCGGCCCGCGCGGCAACTGCCAGCGCTGTCCGGCCCTCCGAATCAATCTCGTGAACGTTGACGCCATAATCTACCAATAAACTCAACATCCGTTCATCAGAGTGCATGGAAGCCAACTGCAACGGACCGATCGCGCGACCTTGCCTGGCGGTTTTTGCACCGGCATCCAGCAGTTGCCTTGCTGCATCCAATGACGACTCACTGATGCCACCATGCCTGCTCAGCAGCCCCATGAGGGGGGTCAATCCAGAATGATCTTGAACAGTTGGGTCGGCGCCGTGCTGCAACAGCAGACGAATCAATTCAGGATCATGTCTTGATGCAGCCAGGTGAAGAGACGTTGTACCGCCTACGTCACTGACGCTGGTGTCAGCACCATGGTCAACAAGGAGTGTTACGATTTCGATATGGCCAGATGTCGTTGCGTAGTGAAGCGGCGTCCATCCGAAGAGTTCATCGCGCTCATCCGGGCGTGCCCCCTCATCAAGCAATCTGCGAACTCTGCGAGTATCGCCGACTCGAGCCGCGTCGTGCAAATCAGAGTAGCAGGCGCAGAATGCAATTTGGCCGGGCATCATGGCAGTGGGCATGCGCTGAACCTGAGCGCAAAGGCAGGCGCCTTGCTCCACGTTCGCAAGTATCGAGAACACCCCAGCCAGAAGAGAGAAAAAAATCGTGTGCATAATCAATCCAACCTTACGGATCGGTGGTGGTCGGCGAGAGAATGACGCACGGTGTCGGGAGGTCATCGCCTCTTGTCACTCCGAGAACGTGCCGACTATCCGAGACATGTTTGAACCGAGTTGTCGCGTCCGCTCCATTCTACGCATTCGTGGACTTACCGATTCCTGAAGCGAAAGAAAGATCCCCCGGTCCGAAAACCGGGGGATCTTGAACTTCCGGCGAATCCACATGGCATCATGGCAAGGTGAGAGACATCAACCACGATCAGTTGCACACATCGCAATCGTCGCTCGCATTGCCGGCACAGATGCTGTCCCACTCGACATCGCAGCAGAACGGATCGTCAGCGCAAATTGTTGCTTGGCACTCCGCATCTCCGCAACCCGGCGTGCCGCCGGCAACGCAGCAGTCGCCATCGTCCGGATCGCCCGGATCGCCCTTGTCATCATCGCAGAGATCGCACTGCTCGTTCGCAGCATCGGCGCAGATGCCGTCCCACGCAGTGTCACAGCAGAACGGATCGGAAGCGCAGATCAGCGTTTCGCACTCCGCCTCTCCGCAACCCGGCGTGCCGTTGGCAACGCAGCAGTCGCCATCGCCCGGTTCGCCCGGATCACCCTTGTCATCATCGCAGACATCGCACTGCTCATTCGCATCGCCGGCGCAGATGCCGTCCCACGCAGTGTCACAGCAGAACGGATCGGAAGCGCAGATCAGCGTTTCGCACTCCGCCTCTTCGCAACCCGGTGTGCCGTTGGCAACGCAGCAGTCGCTACCACCCGGATCGTCCGGATCGCCCTTGTCATCATCGCAGAGACCGCACTGCTCGTTCGCCGCATCGGCGCAGTCGCCGTCCCACTCGATGTCACAGCAGAACGCGTCGGAAGCGCAGATCAGCGTTTCGCACTCCGCCACTCCGCAACCCGGCGTGCCGTTGGCAACGCAGCAGTCACCATCGCCCGGATCGACGTCGCAGATCTGACACAGCAGGGCCGCGCCGCAACGGCCGTCGATACCTTCACCGGCGCAGAGATCATCCCACATGTCGGTGCAGCAGAACGAATCGCACGCGCAGATCGTCACCTGGCAGTCCACATCCTCGCAACCCGACGTGCCGTTGGCGAAGCAGCAGTTGCCACTGCCCGGTTCATATGGGTCAAAGAAAGAATCGCCGGTGCAGATATCGCACAGCAGAGCCGCGCCACAACCGCCGAGACCGTCACCGGCGCAGAGGTCGTCCCACTGGGTGTCACAGCAGAAAGGATCGCACGCGCAGATCGTCGCTTCACACTCCGCATCCTCGCAACCCGGCGTGCCGTTGGCGAAGCAGCAGTCTTTGGGGGGGCAACGCCGCCGCTGCTGTCACAGATCCCGCACTGATCGTCGGCAGCGCCGGCGCAGAGGTCGTCCCACTCGCTGTCGCAGCAGAATCGATCGATCGCGCAGACCAGCGCTTCGCACTCCGCATCTTCGCAACCCGGCGTGCCGTTGGCAACGCAGCAGTCGCCATCGCCCGGATCAACCGGATCATCTTCCGCCACGCAGCCCCAGTCAGCGATCAGCATGATCAGGTCAAATGTGTTGACGAAACCGTCATCGTTGAGGTCGGCGGGACAGTCATCGCTTCGGCAGGGACCCCAGGAAGCGACGAGTTCGAGAAGATCCATCGGGCCGACCGTACCGTCACCGGTCATGTCGCCGATACATCCTTCCGGATTCACCGGATCGTCGTCGTCAACCCGGCAGACTTTGCACTGCTTGTTCGCAGCATCGGCGCAAACGTCGTCCCACGAAAGATCACAGCAGAAGGAATCCTGTCCGCAGATCAGCGCCGTGCAGTCTGGGTTCTCGCAGCCAATGCCGCCCCAAGCTTCGCAGCAGTTGCTCTGGGCGTGTGCCGGGGCGGCCGCCATAGCCAGAAACGTGACCACAGCCACGGCTGCAATCGCCTTAAAAGGGCGGTCGAAAATCGGCGGCCGTTCCATCAAGGTACCAATTGTTTTCCAGTTCAATGTATAAATCCTCCATGTTTATCTTTCATGTCCGGACCGAACGTGATTCATCGCGTCGCAATCGTTCGGGATCCGACTGAACCCGCTGGATCATCGTGCCCGCATCCGGGCCACTGCTCCCGAAGGAGCGCCGAACGGCCGCTTGGATTTCGTCCAAGCCCGCCTTTGATAACTCGAATCTGCGCGTCTGCCCACAATCTCCCGACGCTTCCGCCCGCACAATTTCCTGATGACCCCCACATCTTCTCGAGGGCCCTGAAATGAAACCTGCTTGTCCAATTGTAACCCGAATGCACCGGGAGAAAGAAAATTCCTGGAAAAATCGCGATCGGCTCAGTCCACTGCGGCCGCATGCCGCGTCGGCCCGTGCGGACAGCCCTGCGCCATGTTGCGAATACCTTTGCTGTAAACGGCTTGTGGCTTTTTGATGCGCCGTGAGACTTCAGCCGTTTGCAACGGCAGCGCGATCGCGCATCGTGTGGTATTCATGCTCGCCGCGAGGGGGTGCCATGGTCTGAGCGACCCCCCCAATGGACAGAGCGAAGGCCATGCGGCGCGCGATGGTCATTCACGATCACGTTGAACGTCAAGCGCGCCCCCACGTGGCACGCGTACGCGGAAAGACCACGGCATCCGCTCGTCCACTCCGTCACTTCGCCCGCGCCCTCCCTTCGTGCCTACGTGCCTACGTGCCTTCGTGCCTACGTGCCTTCGTGCCTACGTGCCTTCGTGCCTTCAGTTCTCCCTCTTCTTCCTCTCCATTTCCTCCCTCAATCTCTTCTTGCGCTCGAGCAGACTTTCCCGCATGCCGCCCGGACCCGGGGGCGAGCCGTCCGATTGATCGTTCGGGTTGGCCGGCGTCCGGTGATCTCGGACGCGCGCGCCATCTTCGGATGAAGGGCTTTGCTCCGAGTCCGGTCTGTTCCCGCCGTCCCGGCCGAGCAAAGCATCGAGCGCGCCGGAGACCCGGCCGGAGCGATCATCCTGGTCGCCGTCGGCCCGTTCCTTCTTCTGCTTGGACATGAGACGAACCGGTGGCGGCGCGACCCGCCCCGTGCCGCGCAGCTTCTCGACCCCCTTCGATTGCGACGCCTGCTGCTCATCGAAACGCCGGCTGACACCGCGCAGAGCGTGCAGCGTCCGCTGGGTCCGTTCCGCGCGGGTGCGCCACGGCGTTACCTTCGCGATCGCCGCGGCGAAACCACTGGCGACCATCTCGCGGTTCCAGGCGATCCGGCGATTGGCGATATCCAGGAGCAGGACGATCAGGGTCCACCACAGAAGCGTGGTCCAGATCGGCATGACCGACGAACTCGGTTCCATGCCCGAGCGGTCGAACAGCATCGCTTCTTCGGGCAGAGAGATCTCCAGACGGCGGCCACCGGTGATCTCCCTGATCTCTTCCATCAGGCCGACGTTGGCCTCGTAGCGCCGAAACTCTTCGCTGACCGCGCGGCTGGCGCCGCCGATGACCGGCGCGAGCTGCCGGGTGCCCCGTCGGGGGCTGAGCGCCACCACGTAGCTGCCCGCTTCGTTGGCCGGAACGTCCGCTTCGTACCGGCCCGGTCCCGTCTGGCGCAGGCGAATGGACTGACTGCGGCCGTCCGGACCGTATACGGTTCCCTCGACCAGCAGATCGTCGAGAAGGCCTTCCTCCGGATCCGCCGCTTCAAGAACCATCTGCAGGCGATTGTCGCGGATCGTGGTCACCAGTTCCGTCTCGGGACTGACCGCGGCCCGCGCGGTCGAACGGATGAGCTGCAGCCAGAACGCGGTGGCTTCGGGCCAGTCCATCCAGTCGCGCGACCACCGCCCGCCGAAATCGCTGGTGAAGGCCGCCACCCGACCGAGACCGGCCTGCCAGACCGCCAGAAGCGGCTCACCGTCCGGGTGCGTCATGTCGAGGGAGACCGTCGGGTCGGCCCGCGGCGCGGTCACGACCAATCCACGCAGCGGGGGGGCGTTCTCCATCCCCACCGTCAACGTCGATCCGGTCGGCTGCACGACCGGTTCAAATGGCCCCTCTTTCAACAGCGGCTGGTTGAAGTCCTGAACCGAATCGACCAGCACCCGCGGCAGCGTGCGGGGGTTGCGCACGTGGTAGAAGACGCTGCCGGTCCCTTCGGCGATCATCCGCAACTGCGCCTGATCGATCTGGTCACCCACCCCGATCGTGGTGATGGTCACGCCGGTCCGGGACATCTGCTCGACGAACTCGTCCATCGTCGGATCGTGCGAGATACCGTCGGTGAGCAGAACCATGTGTTTGGTCTCGACATCAAGATCGCGCATCATCTCCCAGCCGGTGCGGAGCGCGGATTCAATGCGCGTTCCCCCCGCGGCGCGAATGGTGCGAACCTCCTGCGCGAGCCGCTGCGGATCGTCGTTGCGCTGCAGGGGGATATGAATGTCCGCGGAGAAGTCAAATGCGACCACCCCGATGTACGTCTCCCGGCGAAGCGATTCGATGGCGAGGGCGGCGCCTTCGTTGGCGACTTCCTGCTGGGTCGCCCGCGCGCCCGCGACGGGCCGGTTCATCGAGCCGGATTTGTCGATCACCAGCACCAGCGCCGCCGACGGCGCCCGCAGCTCGTCGGGGGGATCGAGTTCGAGGGGGAGAATCTCCGCGAGCGCGGTCCGCGTCCATCCCCCGGCCCCGAAGCTGCGGGTTCCGCCGAGCATGATCAGACCGGTTCCCATACGGTCGACCGAGTCGGCGAGGAGCCGGTGCTGTTCGCCGGAGAAGTCATACGAGGGAACATTGTCGAGCACGACCAGGGTGTAGTTCTGCAGCGAGAGCAGATCGTCCGGAAGCAGCGCTGCGGAAATCACCTCGACGTCGATCTCGGCCCGGCGGAGAATCCGCGCCAGCGGATGACGCTCGGAATCTTCATCCTGACTCACGATCAATACCCGGCCCCGGCTCGGCGTGGCGGTGAACGCCTCCGCGCGGTTGTTCTCCGCCAGCGCATCGTCTTCGGGATGGTCCGGTTCGAAGATCGCTTCAAACCGGTTGACCGGGGTATCGCCCAGCGTCACCCGCGCCAG
>SKZB01000080.1 GCA_007127615.1 Phycisphaerales bacterium
AAACGCGAACGCGCCGCACGAATGGTCGCGGCGGCGATATTTAACGCAGCCCGCCGCACCGCTTCGATCGCCACCGAGGGAATGCCGCTCACGCTGCTGTCCAGATGCCGCACCAGTTCCGGTTTTCGTTCCGGGACGAGGCGCACGACCAGCTTCGAAACCGGACCGATCATCGGCAGAAACACCAGCACCCCCACGATGTTGAACGCGGTGTGGAACGCCGCCAGACTCACGGCACCGGGATCGCCCTCCGTGAACTCGGCCACGAGATACATCAGACGGAGAAAGAGCGGCAGCGAGATGAGGGCAATCAGGCCGGTGATCAGGTTGAACAGGATGTGCGTTGCCGCGGTGCGCCGGGCCGGAACGGAGGCGCCGATGGAGGCCAGGATCGCCTTGACCGTGGTGCCGATGTTCTGACCGATGACGAGGACCGCCGCCTGTTCGATCGAGATCGCGCCGGCGTAGAGCGCCGCAAGCGTCGTCGCGACCGCCGCGCTCGATGATTGCATCACGATGGTCATCACCGCGCCGATCACGATGAGGGCGGGCACGCCCAGCGGGGTCATGCCGGGAAAGCTCGCCGGATCAATCCGCTCGGCGAGGCCGGCCATCCCCGCCTGCAGGGTGTCGATACCGACGAAGATCAGGCCGAACCCGGCGAGGGCGATCCCGGCCTGCGCCAGCCGCGCCCCGCCGACCAGACGCAGCAGCGCCCCCACGCCGATCAACGGCAGGGCGACCGCGCTCATACTGAACTTGAGCCCCACCGTCGAGACGATCCAGCCGGTACTGGTCGTCCCGAGATTCGCCCCGAGAATCACACCGATCGACTGGCTGAAGGTGAGCAGGCCCGCGGAAACAAACCCGATCGTCATGATCGTCGTCGCGCTGGAAGACTGGACCAGTGCCGTGATGCCGGTCCCCCAGAACAGGCCGGTCAGGGGGCCGCGGACGAACTTCTCCAGAATGCCGCGCAGGGCGTCGCCCGCGAGGGATTTGAGACCCTCGGTCATCAGAATCATGCCGAGCAGAAAAAGCCCGATGCCGCCGATGATGCCTGCGATCATGCGGCCATTATTCTCATTTTGCACCTCGGTGCACGAACCCGTTCTGCGAACACCATCCCGATCCAACCGCTCACGCCAGATCGCTCAGTTGCCCCCGGAGCGCCTCGACATGCGGCCGGCGCGTGCGCGTGCCGCCGATCGACACGCGGATCACGTACCGGTCGTTCAGCTTCGTGTGCGTCAGGAACGCCCGGCCGGAATCGTTGATCGCTTCCAGGATCGCCCGGGTCCGGCGATCGCCTTCGACGTGGCGCAGACAGACCAGGTTGAGCGGCGGGTCGGTGATCAAATCGTAGCTCTTCGATTCACGAACCCAATCCGCAAATTCCCGTGCGAGCGCGAGGTGCTCGCGCACGAGTTCCCGCAGGCCTTCCGCACCGTAGTGCCGGATGACAAACCAGAGTTTCAGCGCGCGAAAGCGGCGACCGAGCGGGATCTGCCAGTCGCGGTAGTCGATCACGTGGCCCGACTCGGTCGCGGTGTTGCGAAGGTATTCCGGAAGAATGCTGAGCGCGCGCACGAGCGCCGCCCGGTCGCGCACGAAGAAGCAGTCGCAATCGAAGTTCGTGAACATCCACTTGTGGGGATTGAAACAGTAGCTGTCGGCCAGTTCCAGGCCGTCATGGATGTGACGAAACTCGGGACAGAGCGCGGCGGTGCCGCTCATCGCCGCGTCGACGTGCAGCCAGAGTTTCTCTTCACGGCAGATCTCGCCGATGGCGCGGACGGGATCGATCGCGTTGGATGATGTCGTACCGACCGTCGCGCAGACGAACGCGGGCATCTTGCCGGCGCGGCGGTCGGCGCGAACCGCTTGACGCAGTTTCTCCGGCTCCATCGCAAAGCGCTCATCGACTTCGATCAGGCGCAGGTTCACGCGACCGATGCCGGCAATCGTGGCCGCTTTCTCGATCGAAGAATGCGTCTGCCGGGAGGTGTAGACGGTGAGCGTGCCGTCCGTACCGCGGTCGTTGGTGGCGCCACCGGTGGCGCATTCGCGGGCCGCGAGCATCGCGCAGAGCGTCGCGCTGGAGGCGGTGTCCTGAATCACGCCCCCGCCTTCACTCGTGGAAAGGAACTCCCGCGGCAGATCGAGCAGATCGACGACCCAGTCGAGTACGTGCGTCTCCAGTTCGGTGCACGCCGGGCTGGTCGCCCAGAGCATGCCCTGCACGCCGAGCCCGGCCGAAAGCAGTTCCCCGAGAATGGACGGATAGGAGGTGTTGGCGGGAAAAAAACCGAAGAAGCTCGGCGACTGCCAGTGCGTGAGACCGGGAAGGATGATCTCGTTCACATCCCGCAGCATCGCCTCGAACGATTCGCCGCGTTCCGGTGGATGCGCCGGCAGCTGCGCACGAACGTGGTTCGGCTTGACCGGCGACTGCACCGGATGCTGTTCGATGTTTTCCAGGTAATCCGCGATCCAGTCGATGACCGCGCGGCCGTGCCGCCGAAACGCATCCGCGGACATGTGAACATCATGGGGCGATTCGGGCATGACTGCGATCTTACCGCCCGCCGCGCCGGACGTTTCGAACCGCCCGGATTCGAGGGTAAGCGGTTCGCCGGCTCACACCGCGCCGTCGAGCATCCAGAGCTGCTGCTGCCGCGGGGAGAGAAACTCGCAGCCATCCTCGGTCACCACGATGATCTCCTCGATGGCGTGGTATCCCCGCCCGGCGACATCGGCGATCGACGGCTCGACGGTGAAGACGTTGCCGACTTCAAGCGGAATCTCCGCCGATGCGCCGTAGCGCTCCCATTTCGGCGCGAGCGATCCGCCGCCATCGTGAGCGCACCGGCCGACCTGATGCCCGGTGCCGTGGTCGAACTCGGGATACCCCGCATCGGTGATGGTCTTCCGGGCCGCGGCATCGACCTGCCAGCCCGGCACGCCGGGCCGGATCGTCCTGATCGCGGCGTCGATCGCGCGCTGGACGGTGTCAAACGCGCGCTGGACCTCTGCCGGGGGTCGGGTTTCCCCCTTCTCCGGCACATACCAGGCGCGCTGAAGGTCCGAGCAGTAGCCGTTCTGCCGCAAACCGAAGTCGAGGTTGAGAATCCGGCCGGGCTGAACGGTCACCGTTTCCGACGGCACGGCGTGGCCCAGCATCGAATCCGGGCCGCTCGTCACGATCGGGCACATGGCCGGATCCCACGCCAGCCCGCAGCCGCGATCGCGCGCCTGGGCGCGCATGAAATCGGCAATCGCCACTTCACTTGTTCCAACCCGGACGAATGCAGCGGTGTTTTCGAAAATCTGACGTGTGGTCGTGATCGCCGCACGAATCCGTTCGATTTCCGCAGGGCTCTTCCGGCCGCGCACCGCGCGGACGATCGGTTCGGCGGAGACGAAACGATCGGCATGGTCGGGCAGGTATTCGCGCAGACGCTGGTACATGCCGTGGGACAAGCCGTCGGCCATGTAGTCATCGGCCGAATAGTTGAGCGCGATCGATTGCGGGTTGAGTTCTGAGATCACGCGCTGCAGCGGTTCGCGCACGCCGTCGAGATAGCCCTCGATGCGGTCCCACGTCCCGATGGACTCAACGGCTTCGGCGTCATGGCCGGCGATCACGGCAATGCGCTCTCCGGTTCGCGTCACCAGCAGCGCGCTCTGCCAGGTGAGCGAATACGGAAAGATCAGCGGGAGAACCGGGTCGGGACATTCGAGCGACTCGCGCACAAAGGTGATCCAGCAATCCACGCCGACCTCTTCGAGAACGGCGGGCGCCTGGGTGAGCTTCTCACGAATGAGATCGATCGCGGTGGTTTCCTGAGTCGAGGTCACCGTTCACTCAACTCCCCGACTTGGCGGTCGCGCGTTGCTGCTGCGGCTGGCTCTGACCGGCCGGCTTGACCTCGGAGGTGGACGCGCCGCTGCCGGCTTTGCCGGTATTGCCCGCCCCGATGCGGCAGTGTCCGTCAAGGGATGCGCCATCGGCCATCGTCATCCGTGCGGCGGTGATGTCGCCGGTGATCACGCCCTTCGGCCGCAGATCCACGCGATCGCTGGCTTCGACGTTTCCGTTGATGTGACCTTCGACCGCGACTTCCTTCGCACTGACCTGGGCTTTGCATTCCGCGCCGTCGGCGACGTGAATCTTGCCTTTAGAAGAGATCGATCCTTCAAACTTGCCGAGGATCTTCGCCGCCGAATCAAAGCTGAGATCGCCTTTGAAGTTGGCGTCGGGTCCGATGATCGTGCCGAAATCCGTCGTGTTGTTGCTGTCTGCCACGTGGGGCTCCTTTCTCGTATCCTCCCGTTCATGCCGGTTCATGCCGCAGCAAACATTGCGGGGCGTGGTCGTGACCGGAACGGGGAGTCGCAGTGTACCCGCCTGCGGATACTGTGGGGGTCGCCTCCCGACGAAGGATTCGCCTCTTCCTGCGCATTTTTTGCGCGATCGTCGCCCGCGTCGGACAGATTGCAAACATCCCCGGCCGCCGTCGACATCCAATCACCGGGGCGGCCATTTTTTCAGTGATCGACTGAAGTCCATTAATTGACGGATGAGTATGCGGTGGATAGATTGTCCTGCTCTCGCTGGGCGGAGGGTCACCGCGATCCTGCGCATCTCGAATCCGGTTTGCATTTCTGGATCGCCGTCATACCCCGGCTCACCCCGGACATGGCGAGTTCGTGGTGAAAAAGACCGCCGGAGAAGAGAGACTGGCCGCTCGGTCTTGGCACGACGAACCGATCTTTTCTTCTGTCTAAGGGTAAGGAGTACATGATGGATTTTCGCTATCTGAGTTGCTTGGCGGTCGTGCCCCTGGTGGTGATGCTCAGTGCCTGTGAGACATCGACCCCGGCCGGTGATGGCAACCGCGGCGCCCCGGAAGCCACGACGGGCTACTACCCCGATTCCCGAGCCACGCGCCGCGCGCCACGCGAAGAGCCAAGGCCGGAAGTCGAAGCCCCGGCGCCGGAGCAACCTCCGGCCCGAACGGCGACCGCTCCGTCGCACTGGCCCACCATGGCCGGCACCGACGATCGCATGAACTGGTCCGCCATGGCGTACCCGACCGGTTCCGCCGCCACCAGCGTGGTCGGCATCGAGAAGGGCATGCCGTTCCAGGTCAACCTCGACCAGGAGTTCGAGTACCACCTGATCGTGACCAACCTCACCCGGAACGTGCTCACGGACGTTTCGGTCACGGAAGAATACGGCCGCTACTTCGAGATGATCTCCTCGAACCCGGACGCCACGACGAAGGGCGATGAAACGGCCACGTGGGCAATCGGAACGCTCGATCCGCGGGAGTCGCGCACGATCCGCGTTCGGGGCCGGGGCGTCCAGACCGGCAACATCACCAGTTGCGCTTCGGTCACCTACGCTTCCCTGCTCTGCATGGGGATCCCGGTCGTTGCTCCCGATCTCGAACTGGCGATTTCAGGCCCGAGCGAGGTTCTGCGCTGCGATGACATCGTTTACACCATCACGGTCAGCAACCCCGGCAGCGGCGCGGTGGACAATGTGACCGTTCGTCATCCGCTTCCCAACGGATTGACCACGCTCGACGGGCGCAACCGTGCCGAGTTCAACGCGGGTCGGCTTGAGCCCGGCCAGTCGCAGACATTTACGGTTCCGGTCCAGGCCAGCCGCACGGGCACCTTCGAGAACGAAGCCGTCGCCCAGGGAAGCGGTCTGACCGCCGAATCCGGCGCCATCGAAACCGTCATTCGTGAGCCGGACCTCGAGATCACGCGGTCCTGCCCCGAACTTCGGTTCGTTGGCCGCAACATCGACGTCGAGATCGTGGTTGCCAACGTCGGTGAAGGCGTGGCCCGTGACGTCGTGGTCGAGGACACGATTCCCGCCGGAGCGGAGGTGGTCTCCATCGGTCAGGGCGGCCAGGTCGCGGGCGACCGGGTGGTCTGGAGCGTCGATTCACTCGCTCCCGATCGCGAACGCACGTTCACGGTCACGTACAACCCGACGACGATCGACACCTACCGTGGCACCTCAACGGCCCGCGCGTACTGCGCGGAAGCGGTCAGTGAAAGCTGCACGACCCGGGTCGAAGGTATCCCGGCGCTTCTCCTCGAAGGCTTCGATGATCCGGATCCGGTGGAAGTCGGCAACACCACGACCTACACCCTGATCGTCACGAATCAGGGGTCGGCCGATCTCACCGGTATCGAGCTCGTCGGCAAGATGGAAGGTGATGACACGATGGAGTTCGTCTCGGCCGAAGGCAGCAGCCCCGCCCGGAACTTCACCGGCAATGCCGATGGACTCGATGTCAACTTCCCGACCGTCGCCCGGCTCGCGCCCGGTGCCCGCGCGACCTATCGCGTGACCGTCCGGGCCTTGAAGCCGGGTCAGGTTTCCTTCCGCGCCGAAGCGGTCTCGAACGAGATCACCCGGCCGCTGATCAAGGTTGAGACGACCAACTTCTACGAGTAATCGTTCGGCCTCAATTCGATTGCCAGCTCCGCACCCCGCCGCAAGGCGGGGTGCTTTTTATTGGGTCCGGAACGAAAATGACCGGGCCGCGGCCGTCCGCCGGAATCCGCACATGAACACCTTTGCTTCCGGCAAAAAAAGACGAACGTCCCGCGTGGAGGAGGTTTCGGGACGTTCGCCGTGGAGGAGAAAGAGAAAGGTCTGATTTCAGATTTCAGATTTCAGATTTCAGATTCTTGATTCGGGGCGGGTCGGGTTCAGGGTTGGCTCGGGTTCGATCCGGATCGCCGCTTCCGCATGTCAATCCGGGTCGATCTGTCTAACGCACTGGATGCGCTCTTTATGCATCGCCGGGCTTACGGGCGGAAAATTTTGCGCTCCAGACCTTCCCCACCATCTCTTTGGCCAAAGCCCGGCTGGTATTTTGATCCATATTTGTTCGGGATTCGGGAAGTTCCGACTCGATGAATGCCGCCAGTTGGGCCTCGTCGTAGACCAGCCGCTCGGTCACCTCGGCCGCCTCCAGTCCCGCATCCCGCAATCCATCAAGATAGTCCGACTCGCTGATCGCCCCGGCCACACAGGCGCTGTACAGCCCCGGGTCATTCCGCAGTTCTTCCGGCAACGCCTCAACCACGATATCGCTGATCGAGACCCGTCCGCCCGGCTTGAGGACCCGCGTGATCTCCGCGAAGACGCGCTTCTTCTCCGGCGAGAGGTTCACCACGCAGTTGGAAATCACCCAGTCGACCGTGCCGGCTTCAACCGGCATGTCCTCAATGATGCCTTTTCGGACTTCCACGTTCTTCAATCCGGCGGCGGCGATGTTCGCTTCGGCCTTGGCGATCATCTCGTCGGTCATGTCGATGCCGATCGCGCTACCCTCGGGACCGACCAGCCGGGCGGCCAGCAGAATGTCGATTCCCGCCCCGGAGCCGAGGTCGAGGACGACCTGGCCGGGCTTGAGTTCCGCCATGGCCAGCGGGTTGCCGCAGCCGAAGGAGTTCACCACCGCCTCCGGCGGAAGGTCGGCCAGTTCCCGGTCGGTGTAGCCGGCCATCTTCGCAACCACCCCCTTCTGCGCGGGCGGGCCGCAGCAACCGGAGCCGGCGCAGCAGAGCGACGCCTCGCCGCCGACCGCCTTGGCGTAGTCCCGGGAAACCTGTTCACGAACAAGATGGGTGCGATCAGACATGGGGGAAAATCCTTACGAAATTGGGGTATTTTCTGAGACGAGCCGCTCGGGGCTCACACGCCGCTCACGATCAGGCTCCGCCGCGCTCAATGGCGTCGGCCATCCCACGCAGGGCCGAGACGATTTCATCCCGCTTGACGCGGTAGCGGACCTCCTTGCCGCACTTTTCGGACTCGAGCAGATCGGCTTCCCGAAGCTGCCGAAGGTGCCGGGAGACGACGGACAGGTCGATCGGCAGACAGCAGGCAATCTCGCTGACCGTACAGGGCCGGGTGCAGTTGACCAGCCGACCGAGCAGCGCGGCCCGATTGGGATCCGCCAGGGCCTTGAACAGCCGGCATGCCTTCGCGCACGCCAGGGGCTCGCAGCACGGCACGGCCTGAATCGGATTGTCTCGGGAGAAGCCATTCATTTGGAAAGACCATCCATTTAGAAAAACCTTTCCTTGCTCTATTGCACAATTATGCAAGTGTATCGCGGGAAGTCAAGGCTGGCGGGGAGAGTTTTTTCGCCTTGGGCCAAACTGGGGGCCGAACTGGGGACCGTCTGCCCGCCTTGAAAGTAAGTGCGGTAGGTAATGAAAGCTCGGTCGCGCGCCGATCGGCCGCCGGGGGCAGAGGGACGGGGACGCATACCGGGGGACGGGGCGGTGAGATTGCCGGCCGTTGCCACCGGCGAATGCGGGCGATTGACCGGTGGGACCAGGGAAGAGCGGCCGGTTCTGATTCCGGTGCCGCCGCGCTCATGCCGCCGGAGGAGGATGCTAAAGTACGCGGCCGATGACCTCTCCGCCGAATGCCGACGCCCCCGCTTCCTCCACCCTGCCGCCGGAACCCACGGTCCGGCCGCGCATTCTCACCGGCGACACGCCGACCGG
>SKZB01000313.1 GCA_007127615.1 Phycisphaerales bacterium
AGGGCCGAATGGGCGAAGCCCTCGACCGGGTGCGCGGCGCCGGACGACCGGTCTACGCCGTCGCCGAGCGCGTCAGTTCGCAGTACCTGCTTGATGAAGAAGAGGCGGTTGGCGAAGGCGAGCTGCCGATCCCCGATCCGCACCTGTGGATGGATCCGGTTCGCTGGTCGCTGGTCGTCGAGATCATTGCGGAACATCTCATTTCGCTTGATCCGGCCGGAGAAGAAACCTATCGCGCCAATGCGGCGGCGTATCGTGAATCGCTCGATCAACTGCACGCGTATGCCCGCGAAGCGGTGGCGTCGATTCCCGATGATCGCCGCGTTCTCGTGACCGCGCACGATGCGTTTAACTACTTCGCCGAGCGGTACGACATCGAGGTGCTCGCGATTCAGGGAATCAGCACCGAATCCGAAGCGGGCTTGCGCCGTATCGAGGAGATCGTCCGCACCGTGGTCGAACGGAAGATCCCCGCGGTCTTTACCGAATCCAGCGTGCCCGATCGCAATGTGCTTGCGATCGTCGAAGGCGCGCGGGCACGCGACCACGACGTGCGCATTGGTGGCGAGCTCTTCTCCGATGCGATGGGTGAAAGCGGCACGTACGAAGGGACCTACATCGGCATGATCGACCACAATGTCACCGCCGTCGTCCGCGCCCTCGGCGGAGAAGCGCCGGAACGCGGTTTTCAGAACAAGCTCGAGGAGTAGACGGCGTGGTTGCCGATCCGCCCGTCACCCGCCGCGCGCTCCATGCCCTCCCCCGATGACCCCCTCGGCCACCAGCTCGACCCTCGGCCCGGAGCATTCCGCTGCTTCGCCGCTGTCGGTGCATGATGTCACGGTGGCGTACCGTCGCGCGCCGGTTTTGTGGGACATCGATTACGACGCCCCGCCGAACGGCCTGATCGGCATGGTCGGGCCGAATGGCGCGGGCAAGAGCACCCTGCTCAAGGCGGTGCTCGGCCTGGTGCCGATGACGTCGGGTCGGATCGAGGTTTTCGGCGAACCGGTCGCGCCGCAACGGGCCCGCATCGCCTACGTGCCGCAGCGTGAATCGGTCGACTGGGACTTCCCGGTCACGGCCCTCGAGGTGGTGGCGATGGGGCGGTACCGCAAGATCGGCTGGTTCCGCCGCGTCGGCCGCGGGCATCGCGAGGCGGCGCGGGCGTGTCTCGATCAGGTCGGCATGGCGGACTACGCCGATCGGCAGATCGGGCAACTCTCCGGCGGGCAGCAGCAGCGCGTCTTTCTCGCGCGGGCCCTGGCGCAGGAAGCGGACCTCTACCTGATGGATGAACCGTTCGCCGGCGTGGATGCCGCGACCGAGCGCACGATCATCGAAGTTCTCCGCCGCCTCCAACGTGACGGAAAGACGTGTCTGGTGGTGCACCACGACCTGCACACCGTGGGGGAGTATTTCGACCATCTCCTTCTGCTCAATGTGCGCATCGTCGCGGCCGGCCCGACCGGCGAGGTGCTGACGGAAGAGAACCTCCGAAAAACGTACGGCGGGCGGCTGACCCTGCTTGACCGTGCCGGTGCGGCGCTCGAAGAGAAGGGGGGGCCGACGACGGCGGCCGTGGAGAGCGCACGCCCATGATGGGGTGGTTGCCGTACAACACGCTGGTGGTGCTGTTCGGCGCGGTCATTCTGGGAGTTGCTTCCGGCGCGGTCGGGACGTTGCTGCTCTTTCGAGGCCGGGCGCTGCTGGCCGATGCGTTGAGCCATGCCGCCCTGCCCGGCGTGGCGGTCGGATTTCTCCTCGGCCTCGCGCTGGGCGTGGAGGGCCGCCCGCTCTGGCCGCTCCTGCTCGGCGCGCTGGGGGCCGGGTTGCTCGGTGTCGGCGCGGTGACCGCGCTGGTGCGACTGCCGCGCGTGAAGGCGGACGCCGCGATCGGCGTGGTCCTGAGCGTCTTCTTCGCCGTCGGCATCGTGCTGATCGTCTTCATTCAGCAAACTCCCGGTGGACAGAAGGCGGGGCTCACCCAGTTCATCTTCGGGCAGGCGGCCACCATGCGCCTCGCCGATGCACAGCTCATCGCGCTCATTGCCTTTGCCACCCTGGTTCTGACCGCGATGACGTTCAAGGAACTGCGTCTGTTCTGTTTCGACCCCGAATACGCGCGTGGGCTGGGGTATTCGCGCGCGGGCCTCGATCTGCTGCTGATGATGCAGGTCGCGCTGCTGACGGTGGTCGGTCTCCACACGGTTGGCGCGCTCCTGATGGTCGCGCTGCTGATTATTCCTGCGGTCGCCGCTCGATTCTGGACCGAACGCATGAACCGGATGACCATCTTGGCCGCGGGCTTCGGCGGCCTGGGCAGCGGGCTCGGCACCGCGGGCTCCGCGATCGCCTTCAACCTGCCCACCGGTCCCGCGATCGTGCTCGCCTGCGGCGGACTCTTTCTCATCAGCCTGCTGCTCGCGCCGCAGCGCGGCGTCGCGGCGGAACTCATCCGCCGCGTCGGCCTGCGGCGACAGATGACACGTTCCCACCTGCTGCGCGCACTCTACGAGATCGCGGAGTGGCGCGATGATTTCGCCTCACCGACTGATCACGCAACGCTTCGGACCCAGCGGAGCTGGAGCCGCCGACAGTTCCGGCGCGCTTTGCGCGCCCTCGAAGCGCGCGGCGAGGTTTCGCGGGATGACCGCGGGGTCCGCTTGACCGAGCGTGGCTTTGGGGCAGCGCGGCGGTGCGTGCGCACCCACCGGCTCTGGGAACATTTCCTGACGACCCACGCCGATATCGCGCCGAGTCACGTCGATCGCGCGGCCGATGACATCGAACACGTCATCGGTGAGGACCTCATGCGCGATCTTGAACGGGCCCTGCTCGCGCAAGGCGTGATCCGCAAGTCCGGCGATGTGCCCGCTTCGCCGCATCAACTTCGCACCGTTGAGGGAGTCTGACGTGCGCAAGAGTTCATCCGCCGTGCCGGCACGGTCGGGCGTGAATGAGACCGGTGAAGCACAAGAGCGACATCCCTCGGACGAGGTCCGGGGACGCCGTCAGTGTGACTCACGGCTCGGGCCGTTGCGTTCAGGCGCGACGTCGGCGTCTTCCGGCACGAAGCGCTGCGCCGAAGAGCGCCAGAGCGCCGGGCGCGGGTACTTCGGCGGCGTTTGCCGTGGCCGGGACCTTGTCCGAACCGCCCTGCGCCATGCCGCGGAAGCGAACGACGAAATCGAATGGGTCAGACGGACTGAAGAACGAGGCCGAGCTGAGCGAGCTGACATCGTTGCCCGTCACGTCGAAGTTCAGGGAGAGCGAATTGCCGGCGGCGATGCCGCGGTGCGGCGCGCCGCCGCCGGTCCAGTGGTTTCCGATGGCGGCACCGGCGCGATAGTTGTTTCCGAAGGGAGGCGCACTCCGGCCGGCGATATCGCCGAAGTGACCGCCGTTATTCAGCGTCACCGACACATCGTTCGGCGCGCTGAAGTTGAACAGGAGTCCGGTCAGATAGCCGCCGATCGACGGATCGGTGGTATTGCTCAGCGTGATGGCGAGCGTGCCGTGGGTGCTGCCGCCGGCATCGAACAGCAGCGAGCCCCCAAAGCTGCCGAGCCCTTCGGTGCTGTTCGCGCTGCTGCTTTCGAAGTAGATCATGTCGGCGGAGGCCGTCGCGGCGACGGCCAGGGTTGCGCCGGCTGCGAACAGGGTGAATGGTCGCTTCGATTTCATCATTCTTTTCATCTTTGACTCCATTCGATTCTTTGGACCCCGGGACAGGGTTGAGGAAGTCGGGAAGCGGCTCGGGGGCCGGGTGATGCCTGACCCCGTGTTCGTGTCAGCCACTTCCTGGCAAAGGTGCCTCTGGAAACAGTATCGAATACAAACCCGGTCGGCCGAAGGGGGTTCCGGCTGATTCCCGGTGCATTCTGAAATGGGCGACGGACAGGCGGCAATGTCGACCGAGAATGCGGATCGGCCCCGGATTAACATCAGAGGGTGCGATTGATCGAAATGATGGGCTCTGAAGGCGGGCGTTGACCAGGACATTCCGTTCCTTCCGGGTGGTCGCTCGGAATATCGGACGTTGTTCTCACTTGCTTTCCGGATCGAGGCGGCCAATGCTTCGGCGTGTCCCCCGTCGATACCGCGATACGCTCGGTTCACCGCGCCATCACCTCATTTCACCCGATGACCATGCCCATGATGACCCGGGCGCATTATCGGCGTGAGCTGGTCGCGTGGGCGTTCCTGCCCGTTCTGATGGGGGTGGTCGAGGGCGGCATGATCAGCGTGATCGCGAAAAACGCCTTCGAAGGTCGGGTCAACAATGCCTGGTTGAACTTCGCCGTAGCGGTTCTCGCCGGGGCGCCGGCGTTCGCGAACATCACCAGCTTTCTCTGGGCCGCCCTCGCCAACGGCCGGGACAAAGTCCGGTTCATGGTCGCACTCAAAATTGCCACCGCGGTGATGATCGTGATGATCGCGCTCCTGCCGCTGAACGCGCTCGGGCTCGTTCTGCTGACGCTGCTGGTGATCGGCACGCGGGCGTGCTGGGCGGGGGTGGTCACGATTCGCTCCACGGTCTGGCGCGCGAACTACCCGCGGAACGCCCGCGCGAATATGGCGGGGAAGCTCGCCACGATCCAGGCGTTCGTGATTGCCGGCACCGGCTGGTTCGTGGCGGAGATGATGACGCTGGATGAGAACAGTTTTCGGATCATCTATCCGGTCGCGGCGATCATCGGGACCGTCGGCGCGCTGGTCTACCGCGGATTGCGCGTGCGCGGCCACCGTGCCCTGCTCCGCGCGGAGAGACGCGATGGTTCCTCCCTGGCGATGGTCAATCCCTGGCAACTCGTGCGCGTTCTCCGGGACGACCGGGATTACCGAAGCTTCATGATCTGCATGTTCATCTTCGGAACCGGCAACATGATGATCACCGCGCCGCTGGTCATCATGCTCCGCGATGTCTTCGAAATGAGTTACCGCGGCGGAATGCTCATCAGCGGCGTCATTCCCATTGCGCTCATGCCGCTCTCGATTCCGATCTGGTCGAAGCTGCTCGACCGGATGCACGTGATCCGCTTCCGCGCGATTCACAGCTGGACGTTCGTGGCGGCGGCGCTGGCGATGTTGCTGGCGGGTCTGCTCGTCGAGCCGATGCTGCTCTGGGTCGCGGCGGTCCTCAAGGGTTTCGCCTTCGGCGGCGGCGTGCTGGCATGGAATCTCGGCCACCATGACTTTGCGCCGGCCCATAAGGCCTCCCAATACATGGGGGTGCACGTCACGCTGACCGGCCTGCGCGGTTTTCTCGCGCCGGTCCTCGCGGTCGGCCTCTACGAGCTGTTCAACCGGGCGTTCTACGAAAATGCCGGCTCATGGGTCTTCGCCATCTGCCTGGCGCTCAACGTGATCGGCGCGGTGGGCTTCATGAAGATGCACCGGCGTATGGTCGCCCGCCGGGAGAAGGTCGATTTCGGCGAGGACGGTCCGCCGGTCCAACCCCCCGCTGCGGGGTGAAATCGCGTTCTCGACGGCATTTTTGGCTTCGCATCGGCCGCCGCCGGTTGGTATACTCCCCGATTCAAGATTGCCCGGCGGAAAGACCGGCACGGTGCCGGAACCGGTGCAATCGCAAGGGTTTCTGGCAGCCGCGGTGCGTGACCGCGGTGAAGGAACGGCTCCTTTTTTACGGAACACATTTTACATCATGGTCAACTACAACCTCATCGATCAGATCGGAATCGACGATTCCGAAGCGGATACGCTGATCCGCGAAGCGTTCGGCACCGACGTCGCCGACGGCAACATGGACAGTCTCATCCGCAGCGACATCCAGAGTTTTCAGGTCGGCAATATCCTTCAGGGAAAGATTGTCGGCCGGGCCGGCGATGACGTCGTCATTGAAGTCGGTCTCAAGTCCGAGGGGCTCGTCAACAAGTCCGAATTCGACGACGAAGACGAAATTGAAAACGGCCAGGTCGTGGAAGTTCTGCTCGAAGAGCTCGAGGATGAATCGGGGATCGTCAAACTCTCCAAGCGCAAGGCCGACCGCATTCGCGGTTGGGAACGCGTGCTTGAAACCAAGAAGGAAGGCGACGTCGTCGAAGGCACCTGCATGCGAAAGATCAAGGGCGGCCTGCTCGTCGACATCGGCGTGCCGGTCTTCCTCCCCGCCTCGCAGGTGGATATACGTCGTCCCGGTGACATCGGCGAGTTCATCGGCAAGACGATTCGTGCCGTCATCCTCAAGGTCGATGAGGAGCGTCGCAATATCGTGATCTCCCGCCGCCGCCTGATCGAACAGGAGCGGGAGGAAGCCAAGGCCAAACTGCTCAGCAATGTCAAGGAAGGCGACCTCATCAAGGGCACCGTCACCAACATCGCTGACTTCGGCGCGTTCGTCGATCTCGGCGGTATCGACGGTCTGCTGCACATTACCGATATGAGCTGGGGACGGGTCAGTCACCCCACCGAGGTGGTCCGGATCGGCGACAAAATCGAGGTCAAGATCCTCAAGATTGATATGGACAAGGAGAAGATCGCCCTCGGCCTCAAGCAGAAGGAAGATTCGCCCTGGGAGAACATCGAGGACAAATATCCCGTCAACAGCCGCGTGACCGGCAAGGCCGTCAACCTTGTCTCTTACGGGGCGTTCGTGCAGCTTGAAGAGGGCATTGAGGGTCTGGTTCACATCTCTGAGATGTCCTGGACCAAGCGCGTCAACCATCCGAGCGAAGTCGTTAACGTCGGCGATGAGATTGAAGTCGTCGTCCTCGACATCAACAAGGACAAGCAGGAAATCTCGCTCGGCATCAAGCAGACCGAGGTCAACCCCTGGGAACTCGTCGCCGAGAAGTACCCCGCCGGCACGATTATCGAAGGCACCGTGCGCAATCTCGCGAACTACGGCGCGTTCGTGGAAATCGAACCCGGCATCGACGGCCTTCTGCACGTCTCCGACATGTCGTGGACGGAAAAGATCAGTCACCCCAACGAGAAGTTCAAGAAGGGCGACAAGGTCAAGTGCGTCGTCCTCGAAATCGAGCAGGACAAGCAGCGCGTCGGACTCGGCGTCAAGCAGCTCGCCGAAGACCCGTGGCTCAACGCCATTCCCGATGCCTACCAGCCCGGCATGGTTGTGCACGGCAAGGTCACCAAAATCACCAACTTCGGCGTGTTCGTCGAACTCGAAGAAGGGCTCGAAGGCCTGCTGCACATCTCCGAGCTTTCCGACCAGAAAGTCGAGAACCCGCAGGATGTTGTCAAGCCCGGCGACGAGGTCGACGTCAAGATCCTTCGTGTCGATACCGGCGACCGGAAGATCGGCCTCTCGCTCAAGCGGGCGCAGTGGGGCGACACCGATCGGGCCGATGACACCAAAACCGACGACCAGGCCGATGCCGGAGATCGTTCCGGCAAGCCCTCCAAGCCCAAACCCTCCCGCGGCGGGATGGACGACCACGGAGCGCTCGGGACGGACAAGATTCAATTCTGATCCCGCCGGTTGAAAGCCGGCTTGTTGAGTGATCGATGAATAACCCGCACGCAAACGCCCCGGACCGGTTCTGGTCCGGGGCGTTTTCCATCGCCCGAAACGAATGAGAGAAAGTCAGGTGTGGAGGACGGGCCGACCCGCGACGAGGCTCAGCAGAGGGTCGCAAAGGTGAGCAGCGTCAGGAGGGCCAGCCGTTTACGGTTGTCAGTGATCGCCATCAGACTCTTGTACAACATCATTGATCTCCTTCTGGTCTTTAGTTGTCGTGCTCATAAAATGAATCAATCCCCGTGCCGATGCAAGCGCGAGTCGTCAATGATTGTGCCAATCGCTGAAAACCGCGATATTCTCAGACCCTGGAGTGCCGGATGATCCGGATGATGCCTTTTCGCCACACGCACTGCGGTTTCCGACCGACGCTGTTGCTTTCACTGCTGCTGTCACTGACCGCTTATTCGGACGCTCCGGCGGCGGTCGGGCGTGAGGAGTCCGGACTGCCCGATGCCGACCAGGTCGTCGAGGCCTACTTCACCGCACGGCAGTGGGCAGATACGTTTCGCCTGCCCGCGCCGAAGGACGAAGCGGCCCGTGTGCCGCTCGATGGAGCGTCGGGGGTGGCGGTCATTCTCCGGTTGCGCGGGCGCGTGGTGGCGATGGCCTCCGTGACCGAAGATGACGACACCGAGCAGGATCTGATGGTGCGGCGCGCCCTCGGGCGAGCGCTGGGACAGGTGCTGGGTCATCCCGCCGTCACCGGCTTGCCCGATGAGATTCGCGGCGAGGTCGGGCAGCATCTGACCCTCGAATTGGAAGTCGCCGGCCGGTTCGAGCCGCTGCCCGGCCGCTCGTTCCGCCGCGTGATTCAGCGACTCGAACCCGGAGTGCACGGCTTTGCCGTCCGGCGTCGCGGCCGAACCGGCATGCTTTTTCCGTCCAAACTCCGTGCGGCCAATGCCG